>JAGVQF010000214.1 GCA_020051815.1 Candidatus Saganbacteria bacterium
ACTTTTTTTATCTCACCACCCATCAGGCTTTTTAAACTGCTTCGATATGGCTGGCTAGTAAAAGAGGGGTTCCAATTTTGAAAGTCGTCAACCTCGTCCCTTAAAAACTGCAAAAAGTCAGCTAATTGATCCTGCAATTCAGCCGGCAGACCGGTAAACAACCCGGCTATCCCTTGCAGGGCGCCCCCAAAATCACCGGAAAAAAGATCGCTCCCAGCGTCCTCAATCTGGCCAAGCAAGCCGCCATCGTCATCATCCTCTTCATTCCCCGAGCCCCTGCTCAATGACGATAGGGCGTTAAAAGAACGGCTTAATTCGCTCTTTAAGCTCTCGATGATCCGCGGCGCTTCTTTGGTAAAAGAAAACATGGCAATTAAACTGTAGCCGTCCAGTCCCTGCCGGCGATTGGTACCGCTGCCCGCCCAGCTCTCGATCTTGTCCTCGTCAAAATAAGAAAGGCCCAGCCGGTAACGGCGGGCGGCTTCGAGCCTGCTGGTAAATTCGCGGCTTTCCTGTTTACCGAAAAGCCTTTCGAAAAGCGCCTTAAATTCTTCACTCGCCTCGGACCAAACCCCACCCAGGAAATCGCCTAATTCCGAAACATCAAGCACATCATCGATGTTGCCGGTGATCTGCTGGCCGCCCACGTCGACGAACAAATTGTCCCAGTCGCCGGACCAGGATTCCTGGCTTTTGTTAGGCCCTTTGATCCAGTCAAAATGCTGAAAGTCGTCCCAGCCGGGCTTGTTTGTCTCCAGGCCGGTGATCAGATCGCCCGGGACGGCTGAATTATCAAATTTAAAGCCTTCGGATAAAAGATTGGTAAAAGTGGCCAGCCACTGTTTTTCATCGGTCTGATCGGCCTTTTTCCCGAAACGGTAAGTTTCGGGCGGCATGGAGACAAACATTGTCGGTTTAAACGCCATTCCGTTCAGCTCCTCATTAGATCATGTTCAGGAGACTTTTTTCGAAATCGTAGATCGAGGTGAGATTCTTCAGGATAGTCTGGATGGCATTAGAGGTCTGCTCGATATAGAAATTGCCCGACAGCAGGATCGCGTACTGATTATCCTCATTCCGCTCAAAAAGCTTATTGCCGATCACCACATCTTTTTTGTCTTCATCGATCATATCCAGCGCCGTGCGCTGAATGCTGTTGTAAAGGGAAAGCAAGGAGTCGGAAAACGTGGCGCCAGAGCTCGCGCTCGAGGACAGCGCAATCGGGCTGAAGCCCTGACCCGAATTATTTAATTGAACTTCCATTGACATTGTCTTAATTCCCTCCTTCTGACGCGGGAGGAGGGAAACCCCCTCCTCCCGATTAACATTAAAAAAACAGTTAAAACTTACTTACCAACCTGACGCGCCGCGGAAGTGTTGGTTTCCTGAACCTTATTGGCGGTTTCGAGTGTCGCCGTCATCAGGTTCGTGTTGGTCTGCATATTTTGAGTCTGTTCCAAAATAGTGCCGTACTGCGCATCATCCCCGTTGTTTGATTCTCTGACAACGGACTGCGCGCTAGCCTGCACCTCACTATAAAAACTGCCGTTCTCGCCTGCCGCATTATCAACCAAATCTGAAATTACGCTCATACCTTTTCACCTCCTTGTTCTTTGTTCTCCTGCCCGCCCTGTCGAGAGGCGGACTCGACCCTTTCCATATATACTATCGGGACAACGGTCCGAAAACTTGCACGTCACTGCCGCTCTTTTAATAGGTTGGCGATCTTTAAAAATGTTTTTTCGATCTCTTCCGCCTGGCAATCGGAAATGGACTTCAGGGATCGGCCGGCCTCTGCCTTGTCTTTCCAAAAATTGATCCGGCTGCCGGAGAGCGCTTCCGAAACGATCGAAGGCTTAAGCCCCCGCTCTTCAATAAACTGCAGCAGAGCGCCTCTGAAAGAAGCATTGTCAGCTTTGCCCTGTTCGCTCTTGCTTACATTATTTAGATTACTAACCTGACTGCCGGCTGATGCCTGAATTTCCATCGCTTAACCCTCCTAAACGATTACGCCCCGTTCCGTCCGGCTTTCAGCCGGCTTGGCCGGCGCTTCGGGTTTCGGTTGAGCGCTGATTTGCCCCTCATTCTTATAGCCCTCACTCCCAAGCCCGATTTCCTGCCCGCCTGTAAGCGCGTTTTTTAACTGTTTTAGCACTTTAGAAGTTTCCATTATTTATAATACTCAAGGATGCTGGTTTCCCTGGCGGTTCTAATCGTTTTTAGCCCCGCCTGCTTCAAATCTTCCGGCGCGTTCATAACGATGATGCCGGTTGTTCGGGCGCTGGAGAGAGCGCCGGCTTTTGCTTGCGGTATGGCCGCTGTTACCGCCGGCGCGGCATTTCTGCGCCCCGAAATGGAGATCGAAATGTAATGGGCGGCATTGCCTCTTGATTCCGGGTCCTGATGGTAAGCGTAATCAAATCTGATCCCCTGATAATCAAGCCCCACTCCGGCGGTCAGATTGCTTAGCACGGAATATCCGCCATTGCCCAGAGCGAGCGGGTTTTGATCGATCCCCGCGCGGAAAGAAATGAATTCAACCGGCTTGAACTCCGCTCCGGTGTGGATCAGCAACGGGGTTTTTCCGGCCGGGCTAAACTCCGTGTCCAGAGCGATCAGGAGGCGGGAATTTGGCCGATAAGCGCCGCCGAGCTTTAGAAGATTGGCGTTCTTCTCTTTTTCGCCGGTTGACCAGGTGATGGTGGGCGCAGAAGCAGACAGGATATTCTGGGCGTTTAACCCCAATGAAAAATCAGGATTAAGCTTCCACAAAAGAGCGACATCCGCGTCATAGCCCGCCGCCTGCTCCGAAACCGCGCCGCCAAAATTCTGGGACTGGACCTTAAGGGCGGTCCCGAAAGAAAGCTCGCCAAAATTTTTTGGGAGCCGGATGCCGTCGTTCACTTTGCACCCGAAAGAAACATAAACCAGATCTTTGTGGTAATTGACGGGCAGGAGGGGAATAATCTGGTCCACGCCGCCCACGTTCTCGGTGGTGGCGGTAAACCCGGCCGGCAGGGAGGTGGTGATGTAGCCGACGCCCACCGTTCCGATACCTAATTTATACACCCCGCCCACCATCTTATAATCTACATTATCTAATAGCCGGGTGCTAAGGGAGGTCAATTCCCAGTTGTTCTGGAAGGCCAATCCGGCGGGGTTAAGGAAGAGGGCGTTGCTGTCATCGGCCACCGCCGTGTAGGCTTTGCCCATCCCGAGCGGCCGGGCGCCCACGCCCGCGAGGCCGATGTCGGTGGAGACCTTGTCGGCAAAAGCGGGACTGGCAAGAGATATTAGCATCCCCGCCAGGATAATCAAGGTTATTCTTTTTAAGGTCGTTTGCATCTTCACCTATATAATCGTAGGGGGTGGCGGAAAACTTGCATGGAAATACCGGCGAAATCTCGCCCTTTTCAATTCAGCCAAGCCCTTCGATAAACTCAGGGTGAACGTGGCAATAACTTTGCTATAAGGGGGGCAGAGGGCGTCAGAAGGCCGGAGAAGGCCGGAGAAGGCAGAAGAAGATGCGAGAAGGCTGGAAAAGAGCCTTCTTATCCCTTCTTCCCGAATGATGCAAGATTTTCCCTGCCTGCCGGCCCGAGGATTATTACAGTTGGCTTAGTTCTTCAATTAGTTTGCTTTTAGACGTCTGCGTGTAAATACTGACTTTTTCAAGAATATCACTCAATGTGCCTCTGGCGATTTCCTTGTGCGTCGGGACAGTAATTGAATGGTGCCCGGATGGAAATAATTTCTTTAATCTTACGTGACTGCCTTTCTGGCGCTCGACGGAATAACCATACTTCTCAAGAAACTTAATGAGCTCCTTATGGGAAACAACCGGCAGCTTAGGCATAAGCGTGTTGTAATTCCGCTTCAATCATTATGAGAAGAGAAGGCTCCTTAGCCAGACCATACGTTGCCGGGTCTACTCCCACGAGATGCAAAGAAACTGCTTCTTCCAGATTTTTTATTACTTCATCGACTGTTTTGCCTTGAGTAAAAACATCAATTTCCAAGCACTTCCCGCAATATTGTTCTCCGTCATGATAGATGATTGCTTTGACATTTTTTTCAAACATTTTACACCTCCGATCGGATTTAATCATAGCATTGTTGCCGTCAAACCGCAATACTGAAATCCGACAAAATCCCGCCGGCCGGCGTCAGAAGGCGGTTTGAAAAAAGCCCTCTTGCCCTCTTTCACTTCTTATGCCCTCTTCCGCCCTCTTATCCCTTCTCCCCAAATGATGCAAGCTTTCCCCCCCTGGATACGATATAATATTTGTGATGCGAAAGTTTTTTATATTATTTATAGCAACTGTCCTCTTTGCTTCAATATCTTCAGGGGCCACTCGTTCTCACACTAATTGGACCGAATACTATTCTCTTGGCAATAACGTCAATAACCACAATTATAACGATGTGTCAATCGCTTGGAGTATTACTTTGGCCAATAATAATACCTGGGCACCGACTTCGCGCGACTACATGGCGATCCAAGGACACGCAATAGGAATAGATATTTATGATATCGATATCTTAAATGATTCTGCTGGCACAACGATTTCCCCGACCACCCTTCAGGCCGGCAAGAACTATACTGTTAAAGTTTATTTCCGTCCATACGATTTTGGCTATTTATATGGATCAGCCCCGCTTAAAAGTTTGGTTTTTACCAATAACGGAGCTGGCTCT
>JAGVQF010000023.1 GCA_020051815.1 Candidatus Saganbacteria bacterium
CCGCCAACTCTTGTGGTTGGCAGCCAAAGGGTTTTCGTCTCCAATGGGGGGTCAATTTCTGACGACTACAGGGGTTATTTTATCGCGGTCCGTGACATTGCTATCCCGGCCGGGAAATTCCCAATGGGGAGCATGGAAAATTCAGACGAACAACCGGTGAGGGAAGTGACGATCTCCGCTTTCAAAAGCGGCAAATATGAAGTTACAAATGAACTGTATGGAATTTATATGGGGCAGACCGGTTATCGCGCGCCCGGGTCTTGGGAAGACGAAAAATTCGGAAAAACACAGCCGAAGAATCCAGTGGTTACGGTCAGCCATGATGATGCAACTGTTTTTGCGGACTGGCAGAAGCGGAGATTGCTGACCGAAGCCGAAGGCGAATACGCGGCCAGAGGGCCTGAAGGGCTGAAATATCCCTGGGGCAACAAACTTGATCTTTCAAGGGTAACTTTCAATACCGATCGGACGAGTCCCGTTGATGCTCATCCTGATGGAGCCAGCCCTTTCGGCGTAATGGATCTCTCCGGTAATGTCTGGGAATGGAGAGGCGACGATTGGTATGGTGCGTATGATCCTAAAGATTTAATTGATCCCAAAGGACCTAAAACCGGCACATCGCGGGTGCTGCGCGGCGGTTCGTGGAACAGCAACGATTCCGACTACTTGCGCGGAGCGAACCGGATCAACGATCGACCCGAGGGTCACTACGACGACGTCGGGTTCCGCGTCGCCGGGGACTAATAATTATACCTTTTTAGCTTTTAATTTCTCAATTAACAATTAACAACAAGGTGTCGCCTGCGGCGACATCAAAAAACCGGTCACAACTTCTTAGGATTTCTTCAAGATTCGCGCCGATCGATGTGGCCGAACGAATCAATTGTTTGCCCAGCGCGTGGCCAACAACATATTATAATTGCCTTTTCTACGCGATACCACATTGTTGTTAATTGAGTCATTGTTAATTATTCATTTTATCGGGCGAATTAAAACTGCCCGGCTTTGGTTTACTTCTTTCTTTTCTTGAGGGCTTCTTCAATGAGGCTGGCTTTTTCGATCAGGTACGGGTCGAGCCCTTCCATCTCGTGGACCTCTTTGAGCAGTTTTTGCGCCTTGGGGTGCGCGGCGATGTCGGCCAGGTTCAATTTGGCGCGGGCGATCAGGTCGCGGTAATTGAGCGACATCTTGATGACTTCGGTCAGCAGCTTTTCGGCTTTCTGGAAGTCGCCTTTTTTCTGCCGGCGGGTCAGGATCTCGGCTTTGACGATCTTGCCCTTGTTGGTGAAGTAATCGTCGGGCCGGGAAGCCAATTCTTTGAGCGAGAACTCCACGGTCTTGAGCGCCGGCCCCAGATCGTCCGGATTGCGGTAGAGGATGATCTCCCCTTTTGAGAGGAGCGCCCGGCCGCGGAAATACCAGTGGGCGTTCTTCTCCTTGACGACGGCGTTGATTAGCTCGAGCGCCTTGGCCCAGTCGCCTTTATCCCGGCGGGCCAGCCGCAGTTCGGCCTCAACGATATAGGTCTTGGCCGCGAAAAAGTCGGAGACATTACGCCCCAGCATCCCGCTGGCTTTCTCGCAAAGCGAGATCGCGTTGCCAAAATCGGCTGGCACGCCGATCAATAGTTCCGCTTTGCCGATCAGGGCGCGGGCTTTGAGGTATTCCGGGGGATTGCGCAGCAGGATCTGGTCGTAGATCTTCATCGCTTCGGCATGGTCGCCCAGCTCGCCCCGGCCGACCAGAAGGTCCGCCACGCCGAACATGACCTCGGGGCTGTCGGAGCGCTTGGGGTGCTGGGAGAGAATATTGCGGTAGCGGCGCAGCAGCCGGTTGATCTTTTCTTTTTCGGACGGGATAGGGAAGCCGACTTCCTTATCGACAATATAGCTCATGACCGGGGACAAAATTGACATAAACCCTCCGTTACGGCTTGAACTGGTTAGTCTTTATCCCCACACTAAAGTGTGGGGATTTAAGATGGCATATTCCCCAGACTTTAGTCTGGGGTAACATTCCTAACCAGTCTCTTGATAAGTGATTATAATTAATGTAAAATGTAATGTCAAATGGAGCCGCTCTCTCCCGAACGAGAAAAAGAACTGCACGATTTTGAAAACAAACTCGGGGTCACATTCCTGAACCCCAATCTGCTCAACCAATCGCTGACCCACAGCTCTTACGGCCACGAAAAAAGCCTGCCCGACAATGAGCGGCTGGAATTTTTAGGCGACGCGGTCTTGAAACTCGCGGCCACCGAATATCTCTACAACAAATTCCCCGCCTACGCCGAAGGCGACCTGACCAAGATAAGGGCGACGGTCATCTCCGACGAGACGTTCGCCCGGGTCGGCGGCAAGCTTGGCCTCGGCGATATGCTGCTCCTCTCGGCCAACGAGAAAAAAAGCGGCGGCCAGCGGCGCAAATCGAACCTGGCCAACGCCTTCGAGGCCCTGATCGGCGCGCTCTATCTTGACGGCGGCCTCGGCAAGGCCCGCGACCTGATCGTTGACCGGCTGCGGGAAGAGATCGAGACGGTCTCGCGCGCCGGCTATATCCGCGACTACAAATCGGCCCTGCAGGAATACGCGCAAAAGCACAAACAGCAGCTGCCGCACTATCGCGTGATCAAGGAGACCGGCCCCCGGCACCGGCGCGTCTTCTGGATCGAAGTCAGCGTCAGAGGCAAGAAATACGGCCTCGGCCGGGGCGGCAACAAGAAAGAAGCCGAACAGCGCGCCGCGGCCATGGCCCTCAAGGGCCTGAAGCTGGAAGAAAAAGGCGTGGCGCCGGCGCGCGGCGAAAAAAAAGAACCGGTCGGCCTGCGCGGGCTGATCTCGCGCGTGAGGAAAAAAATAAAACTGCCATGACAAGCATATTGATCAAAGGCGGGCGGGTGATCGATCCGGCCTCAAACACCGACGAGATAAGAGATATCTTGATCGAGGATGGCAAGATCGTAAAAGGGTCAAGTGCCAAGGGGCAAGAAGTCATAGACGCTAAAGGCATGTGGGTACTGCCGGGACTGATCGATATGCATGTCCATTTGCGCGATCCCGGGCGGCCGGACAAAGAGACGATCAGGAGCGGCTCACGCGCCGCGGCGCTCGGCGGCTTTACCACCATCTGCTGTATGGCCAACACTGACCCGCCGATCGACAACCCGGCGGCGGTTGAATACATTATCGCCAAGGCCGCCAAAGAAGCCGTGGTCAACGTCCTGCCGATCTCGGCCGTGACCAAGGGTTTGAGAGGCGAGGAGCTGGCCGAAATGGGGCGCTGTTTTGCCGAAGGGGCGGTGGCCTTTTCCGACGACGGCCGGCCGATCATGCGCTCGGACATCATGCGCCGCGCGGTCGAGTATGCCCGCCAGTTCAACGTGCCGGTCATTTCCCACTGCGAAGAAGCGAGCCTGTCGGCCGGCGGCTCGATGAATGAGGGCGCTGTTTCGACCGAAATCGGCCTGCCCGGCATCCCCGCGCTCTCCGAAGAGATCATGGTGGCCCGGGAGATCATGCTGGCCAGGGAATTCGGCCGGATCCATATCGCCCACGTTTCGTCGGCCGGCTCGGTCCGGCTGATCCGCCAGGCGAAAAAAGATAAGATCGCGATTAGCGCCGAGACGTGCCCGCATTATTTTACGCTGACTGAAAGTGCGGTCAGGGACTATGACACGAACGCCAAGGTTAATCCGCCGCTCAAAACCGAAGAGGATATGAAAGAGATCATGCGCGGCTTGAAGGACGGCACGCTTGACGCGATCTCGACCGATCACGCGCCGCACAACATCGAAGAGAAGAAAGTCGAGTTCAATCAGGCCTCGAGCGGCCTGGTCGGGCTGGAAACCGCTCTGGCTCTGGTCATCACCAAGCTGATCGACACCAAAACGCTGACGCCAGGCGAAGCGGTTGAAAAGCTGACCTCGGCCCCGGCTAAGATCCTCAATCTTGCCGGCAAAGGCACGCTCAAGCCGGGTGCCGATGCCGATGTGGTGATCGTCGACCCGAAAGCTGGCTGGACGGTCGACGCGGCCAAATTCGCCTCGAAAAGCCGGAACACGCCTTTCAATGGCTGGCAGTTAAAAGGCAAGGTCCAATTCACTATCGTTGCCGGCAAGGTCGTCGTAAAAGATGGCCGGCTTGTTTAAACTTCAAACTTCAAACTTCAAACTTCAAAACAAATTCCAAATCAGAATTTCCAAATCCAAAACATTTGTTATTTTGAGTTTGGCTACTGGGATTTGTTTTGGATTTGGATGTTTGATGTTTGGATTTCTGGCTGCGGGCTGTGGCGACATCACTGGCGGGGGAGCCGCCAGCATCGTCGTTAGCCCCACGCCGGCCATCGTCGGCGTCAACCAGACGCAGTTTTTTACCGCCCTCGGCCGGGACAGCGGCGGACTGCTTATTGCCATCAGTCCAACCTGGAGCGTTTCGGGCAATATTGGCACGATCACCAGTTCCGGCTTGTTCACGGCGACTTCGACGGACGCGGCCGGCAGCGTCATCGCGACTGCCGATTCTCTTTCCGGCAGTGCCGCCGTCACCGTCACAACCACCGGCTGGCTTTCGGGCCAGGTGTCGGATGTTAACGGGACGCTGATCTCCGGTATCAGAGTTTATCTTAAAGAAATCCCCGCCTATGGCGATGGAACCGATACCAGCGGCGACTATTTGATCGCCTACATTCCGCCGGGGACATATGAGGCCGATATTGACGCCAGCGCCCACAGCAACACCGACGCCGCCTCGGCCGAAGTGACGATCGTGGCCGGCGAGACCACGACCCAGGACTTTCGCCTGAACACGCCGGTCACTTCCTCAACGACCACAACGTTCCCGGAATTCTAATGACTGAGCCGGAAGTAGCTCCAGCCGAGATCGGCAAACGGATCGCCCGAGAATACTTGAGCAAGCGCGGCTGGGCCAAAGAATGGCGCCGCGCGCTTAACACCCAGCTTTATCCGGCGGTCCAGCGCGAGGAATTCGAAGAAAAAGAGAGAAACGTGGACCGTTTGGAAGAAGAAGCCGAGGCGGTTTTTAGCCGTGAATATGAAAAGTGGCGCAAGATCGAGACGCCGGACGGCCAGGCGGTCAGGCGGGCGATCTTTGAAATGCTTGGCCCGCGCCGCGACCTCGGTTTTATCGGCCAGCGGATCGTCGACCGCCTAAAAAGAGAGTTCACCCCCCCCTCTAACCGGCGAAATTTCGCCGATATTCCCCTTTTGAGCCCCTCGACAAGCTCGGGGCAAGCGTGGCAATAAGATTGCTGTCTCCACTGCGTGAACAAAATTATCATATTTTTGAGCCTCGGCCTGATGCTGGCGGGCTGTGCCTCGCCGAAGCGCGAGATCACGATCAATAACGAGGGCGGGGAGGCTTCAACGGAAGCCGCGGCTGACCCCAGCCGCGAAGCGGTCTTTGTTTACGGCGGCCAGAAAAGTTTACCTAATAAAATCATCTTAAAAATAGGCGGCGAGCCCAGGCTTTTTTCGAGCGGCTATCTGCGGCTGGCAGGGGTGGTCGGCGGGGAATTCCCAATGGCCTGTTTAGAGCTCGGAGGCAGAGGGTTCGCCGCCGCGAAAGGAGAAAAAATCGATGATTATCGAATTGTTGGGATTGAGAGCGATCATGTCGTACTTGAAAAATAACATCCAACGGCCAACTTCAAACTTCAAAACAATTAAGAAGCAACAAGGTTCAAATTACAAGTTGTTTGGGAAATGGAAATTGGGATTTTTGATTTGTTTTGAGGTTGGATGTTTGATGTTTGGATTTCAGTCCTTTGCTGAGGAGAGGATCCCCCACATCGACTTTGCCGACGCCGCGGTCATCGACGTGGTGCAAACGCTGGCCAAAAGCGCCGGCTTTGATCTCGTGGTCGCGGGCGACCAGGCCTTTGCCCGCGGCAAACGGGCGACGATCAGCCTGAAGGATGTCACGCCGGAGGAGGCGATTGACACGATCCTGCGGACCAACGGCTTTAATTATGAAAGGAAAGGCCGGGCGCTCCTCATCTCTTCCCTGCCGCAGGATTTGAGCCAGACCGCTTACAAGCCGGCGGTCGAAGCCGTGACGCTCAAGCACCTCTCGGCCGCCAAAGCGGCGGAACTGCTGGGTAAGGTCATCCCCTCGGCGCTGTTCCAGGCCGGCGGGCGGGCCAATTCGCTGATCATTCGCGGCCGCGATTCGGAGATCGGCGACGCGCTAAAACTCCTGGCCGCCATCGATCAGCCGATCCCCCAGATCCTGATCGAGAGCAAAGTTATGGAGATCTCGCAGAGCGATTCCAAAAAGCTGGGGATTTCGTACGGCAACGGAGCTTATAAGTTCATAACGAGCAAAGATTCAAAGCGAACCTCGCCCGCGGAGGACCTGACGTCGGTGCTCAACGCCATGATCGCCGAAGGCCGGGCCAATGTCATTGCCAGCCCGAGGATCGCCACACTCGACAACCAGGAGGCGCAGATCAACATCGGCAGCCGCATACCATTTGCCGTGCCTGTCACGACGGGCTCGACCATCCAGTGGACGATCGACTATATCGATGCCGGGGTCAAACTCAAGATCACGCCCCGGCTGGGGCAGGCGGGCGATATTACGACCGCGATCCAGCCCGAAGTTTCTTCCATCTCCGAGTGGCGCACGACGACCGCCGGCGACTTCCCTGTCATCTCGACGCGCAACGCCTCGGCCACTGTCAGGGTCAAGGATGGGGAAAGTATTGTTGTGGGCGGTTTGTTATCGGAGGGTGTGAGGGAAAATATTTCACGTGTGCCGGTCCTCGGTTATCTGCCAGTGCTCGGCCTATTGTTCCAGAATAAAAGCAGCGAAAAGGAGAAGACGGAGATAGTCTTTTTGATCACTCCGCACATAATATAATGGAACTTCAAACCTCAAACATCCAACCTCAAAACAATGGGGAAATGGATCAAAATTCACAAAGGAACAAAATATACGACATTAGAGAAAGGCTTTTAATCTTTTCTAAGCGAATAATGAAAAGATATCCCCGCCGCTTGCGGCGCGGGTACCTTATGGTGGCCGAAGGGGTACGATGACTGATAAAATAGGGGGATGGGAAAGCTTGA
>JAGVQF010000028.1 GCA_020051815.1 Candidatus Saganbacteria bacterium
ATCCCTCGTCGATAAACCCGAAGCCATTGAGATCAGCGAAACCCAAAATGAAGTTGCCACGATCATCGAGATCAGAACGGCGCCCGAAGATGCCGGCAAAGTCATCGGCCGCGAAGGCCGCATCGCCAACGCGATCAGGGCCATCGTTAAAGCCGCTTCAGCCAAACAGCAGAAAAGAGTCTCGGTCGAGATAATGACGGAAGACAAACCCCTCGACTCGTCCCGATGAATCGGGACTTGCTCGGGGTAAAGGGGGCAAAATAAATGGCGGAAAGATCGATCGAATTAAAACGTGTCGTGATGGTCAAGGCGATCGTGACCGAGGCATTTAAAGCAAACCTGGTCAAAGAACTGGAGCGGGCGACCGGCAATGTCGACGCCCAGATCAACCAGATGGAAACCCAGAGCAAGGGCTATCTCGAAGACCTCAAGAAAAAAGGCCTGATGCAAAAAGCCGCGGCTTTTAAACACCAATTGGACGAAGAGCGAGCCAGGCAGTCCGCCTCAAAGGCCGACCTCATGATGAAGATCGAAGAAGCCAAACGTCTCCAGGTCGGCTCCGAATTCGTCCAGGGGCCGCTCGAAGGGCCGGTCGATGTCAGTGTCGGCGACAACCTCTACAAGAAAGTCGGCGGCGCCGAGATCATCGTCAAGGACGGGGTCATCCAGGAACTCCGCGGCGTTTAAGCTTGCGCTTCGACATCCTCACGCTGTTCCCTGAAATGTTTCAGGGACCGCTCGATGAAAGCCTCCTCAAAAAAGCCCGAGACAAGGGCCTCTTAGACATTAACCTCGTCAATATCAGGGACTTTGCCGATGACAAGCACAAAACAGCTGATGATTCGCCTTACGGCGGCGGCGCCGGCATGGTCATGAAGGTTGATGTGATCGCAAAAGCCCTGTCACGGGTCGCGGGTCACGGGTCGCGAGTCATTTTGTTATGCCCTACTGGTAAGCTGCTGACCCAGGAAAAAGTTAAAGAGCTGGCTCAACTGAAACAGCTAACTCTTCTCTGCGGACATTACGAGGGCATTGATGAGCGGATAAGGGGAATGGTCGACGAAGAGATCTCGATCGGCGATTATGTCCTGACCGGCGGAGAGTTGCCGGCCATGGTCCTGATCGATGCCGTCGCCCGTCACATCCCCGGCGTGGTCAAAGAGGCAGAATCGGTGAAAAAAGATTCGTTTTACGAAGGATTACTCGATCATCCAAGTTATACTAAGCCGGAAGAGTTTGAGGGAAAGAAAGTCCCCGATGTTTTGACCTCCGGCCATCACAAAGAGATCGACCGCTGGCGAAGGAAAGAATCCTTAAAGAAAACTCTTTATCGGCGGCCGGATCTTTTAGCAAAATTTACGCCGAGCGCAGAAGACCGTTCACTTTTGAATGAGATTATGCAGAATGATTAGTCCGAAACCCCACACTGAAGTGTGGGGAATAAGTGCCAAAATAATTCCCCATACTTTAGTATGGGGATTCAGGATTATATATGGCTAACGTCTATATCGCCCTTTTACATCATCCCGTCTACAACAAACGCAAGGACATTGTGACGACCTCGATCACCGGCTTTGACCTGCACGATATCGCGCGCTCGGCCATCACTTTTGGCGTTAAGAAGTATTTTGTGGTCAATCCTTTGCCGGCCCAGCGCGAATTTGCCAACCGGATCTTTGATTTTTGGATGGATGAGGGGAGCCAGGTATTCAATTGGACGCGGGCGGAGGCCTTTAAGCTGGTTTCGATCAAGGCGACATTAGAAGAAGCGATTGATGAAGTGACGAGGGAGGAGGGGAGGCGGCCGAAGATAATAGCGACTTCGGCGAAAGCAGAGGGGAAGAGAGTAGAGAGTAGAGAATTGAAAGTAGAAATCAGGGACTCGAATGATCCGTACCTTATCCTGTTCGGCACCGGCTGGGGCATGACCGACGAACTGTTAGAAAAAGCCGACGTTATCCTTGAGCCGATCAACGGCCAAACCGACTACAACCATTTGTCAGTTCGCTCCGCAACTGCTATAATACTATATAGGTTGTTGGGGGATTAGGGGACTGGGATTTGGAGATTTGGGAAATGGGGGATTGGGGTCGCAAATATCCCAATTCACAAATATCCAAACCCTAATTACCAAATATCCCAATATCCAAAGAAAGAGGGAAAAAATGGGTTTCATCGAAGATATCGAAAACGGACAAAAGAAAAAAACTTTGCCTAAGTTCAAGGTTGGGGACACGGTCAAGGTTTTTTCGAAAATAGTCGAAGGCGGCAAGGAAAGAGTCCAGGGCTTTGAAGGGATCGTTTTGAAGCGGACCGGCGGCAGCGTCCGCGAGAACTTCACCGTGCGCAAGATCGTCCAGGGGATCGGCGTCGAGCGGACCTTCCCCGTGCATTCGCCCAAAGTCGAACGGATCGAACTGCTGCGCGCCGGCAAAGTGCGCCGCGCCAAGCTCAATTATTTAAGAAAGAGGATCGGCAGCCGCGCCACGAAAGTTGACGAAATGGCTATGACCATGGGAGAGCAGGAAAGTGCCGCGGCGCCTGCTCAATAGCTGGCTCTTTGACTGGGGCGAGACGATCGTCGTCGCCCTCGTCCTGGCCCTTATCATCCGCGCTTTTTTCCTGCAGGTTTTTTGGATCCCTTCCGGCTCAATGGAGCCCACACTTGATATCAGCGACCGCATCGTGGTCAACAAGGTCGTTTATAATTTCCGCCCGCCCGCCCGCTTTGAAATTGTCGTCTTCCGCGCCGTGCCGGCCATGGGAGCGGAAAAGAAAGACCTGATCAAGCGATTGGTCGGCCTGCCCGGAGAGACTCTGGAAGTTAAGGACGGCGTCATCAATATCAACGGCCAGCCGGCCTTCGAAACCCACCCCATGAACCAGGATTACGCCAACTTTGGCCCCATCGAGATCCCTGCCGATTCTTATTTTGTCATGGGCGACAACCGTCCCGCTTCGGCCGACAGCCGTTACTGGGGTTTTCTGCCCAGGAAGAACGTCATCGGCAAAACTTTTCTGCGCATCTGGCCGCTCACCAAATTCGGCTTGATCTAACCCTTCGCTATGCTCTCAAACGCCTACGAGAGAAAACTTGCCCGCCAGGGTTTCAAGTTGATCGCCGGCGTTGATGAGGTCGGCCGGGGACCCTTAGCCGGCCCGATCGTCGCGGCGGCCGTTATTTTACCGCTCAAATTTTCGCTCCCCGGTTTGAATGATTCAAAAAAACTGACCGCCCAACAGCGAGAGCGCCTGTATGGCCAGATCAAAGAAACCGCCTTGTGTATCGGCATCGCCCTGATCGGCCATAAAATGATCGACCGGATCAATATCGGCCAGGCCAACCTGCTGGTCCTCAAACTAGCGGTCAAAAAACTCAAGATCGCGCCGGAATATTTGATGGTCGACGGCGGTCGCAACCGGATCGCCGATCCGGTCGCGCAGATCGGCATCTCCGGGGGAGATCGAAAATGCGCCTCGATCGCCGCCGCCTCGATCATTGCCAAAGTGACCCGCGACCGGCTAATGATAAAATATCACGTGAAGTATCCGCGCTACGGTTTTGACCGGCACATGGGCTACGGGACAAAAGAGCACATGAAAAAACTTATGAAGCATGGCCCGTGCCCGATTCACCGGCGCTCGTTTGAGCCAGTGACTTTAGCCCTCATCCGCTAACGCTTGCTCCGCTTGACTTCGCCAGCGGCCGGCCTTATAATCTTTTCGGTTAAGTCTGGATAAGTATGTGGGAGTTACTGGCGTAACCCCACACTAAAGTGTGGGGAATTATTCCCCATACTTCAGTATGGGGTTCCATAAACTGAAAATAATAAGGGGGTGAATCAAGAATGAATAAACAAGAACTGTGCGCGCAGATCGCCAAGACGAATAAAGTTTCCAAAACCGCGGCCATGAACATGCTGGACACGACTTTCAACGCCATCGAGACCTCGCTCAAGAAAGGGCAGGAGGTCCGCCTGGTCGGTTTTGGCTCCTGGAAGAAGGTCCGCCGCAAAGCCCGCCCCGGCCGCAATCCGCAGACCGGCAAGAAACTAACGATCCCGGCCCGCAATGTCGCCAAATTCAACATGGGCCAGCACCTCTTCGATCAACTGAACTAGTTTATTTCCCCGCTCTTTCTTTAATTCTATAGAAAGGGCGGGGTTTCTTTTCCTCAACCGGCGAAATTTCGCCGGTTTTTACCCCCTCAAGCCCTTCGCAAGCTCTGGGTGAACGTGGCAATAAGATTGCTTGTCTGCCGGCATGGGCATGGAAAGTTATCAAAACGGCAAAGAGGGCGAAGAGATCGCCGGGAAATACTTAGAGCAAAACGGCTATCTGATCATCGAACGGAATTACCGCTCCCAGCAGGGCGAGGTCGACCTCATCGCCCGCGACGGGGAATGCCTCGTTTTTGTCGAGGTCAAGAGCTACTCCTTCCGCTGTTACGGCACCCCCGCCGGCGCGGTCAACAAAAACAAAAGACAGAGCGTTATCCACGCGGCGCGCACTTACTTATATAAGAACGGCATCAAAGATGTTTTCTGCCGGTTTGACGTGGTGACGATCTATCGCCGCCCCGACGGCTCGCGGGCAGTCGAACTCTATAAGAACGCGTTTATGGTGAACTAAAAATATGTTAGTCAAAATAAATTCAGCGGCAATACTTGGTTTGGAAGCGTACAAAGTCGAGGTTGAGATCGACTCGCAAAAACGCCTGCCCGGACAATCGATTGTGGGCCTGCCCGACGCCTCGGTCCGGGAATCGCGCGACCGGGTGCGCGCGGCGATCGAGAACTCGGGCTTCGAGTTCCCGGCCGGCTATTTTACGATCAATCTGGCGCCGGCCGATACCAAAAAAGAAGGTCCGCTCTATGACCTCCCCATCGCGCTCGGCATGCTCCTTGTCTCCGAACAGTTCGGGGGAAAGAGCGTTAACGAAACATTTATGGCGGGCGAGCTCTCGCTTGACGGCCGGGTGCGCGGGGTCAACGGCATCCTGCCGATCTGCCTTTCATTAAGAAAAGAAGGGGCGAAAAGAATGCTGGTCTCGATCGAAAACGCCGACGAGGCGGCGCTGGTTGAGGGGCTGGAGATAATCCCGGTCGCGACCCTGCGGCAGGCGGCCGATTATTTGAGCGGCTCAATTGAGATAGTTCCCCATAAATTGGATATCAAAGCTTTGTTTTCTGCCCAGCCCGACTACGGGATAGACTTCTCCGATGTCAAAGGCCAGGGGCACGTTAAAAGGGCGCTGGAGGTGGCGGCGGCGGGCGGACACAACGTGCTCCTGGTCGGCTCGCCCGGTTCCGGTAAAACAATGTTGGCCAGACGACTGCCAACAATTCTGCCGCCGCTCTCGCTGGACGAAGCGTTAGAAGTCACCAAACTCTATTCCGTGACCGGCCTACTTGACGCCAAAGAAGTGCTCGTCACCACGCGGCCGTTTCGCACGCCGCATCACACGACATCAGACATCGGGATCATCG
>JAGVQF010000020.1 GCA_020051815.1 Candidatus Saganbacteria bacterium
ATTCAGCCGGCTGCTCGAGCAGGGCGATATCTACAAGGGTGAGTATGAGGGCTGGTACTGCGTCCACTGCGAGACATATTGGGCCGCGGGGGAGACGAGCGAAGACATGGAGGGGCGCAAGCTCTGCCCGACCTGCGGCCGCCCGACCGATATCCTAAAAGAAGAGACATACTTTTTTAAACAATCTAAATTCCAGGTCCAACTCTTGGGCCATATCGAGAATCATCCAGATTTTATCCAGCCCGCTTCCCGCCGCAATGAGATCGTCCAGTTCATCAAACAGGGCCTGCGCGATCTGTCGGTCACGCGCACCGCTTTTCCCTGGGGCATTGCCGTGCCGGAAGACCCCAAGCATGTCATCTATGTCTGGTTTGACGCCCTGATCAATTATATTTCGGCGCTTGGTTATTTAAGCCAGGATGACGCTTTATTTAAAAAATTCTGGCCGGCCGATGTTCATCTTATGGGTAAGGAAATCGTGCGCTTCCACGCCGTCACCTGGCCCTGTCTCCTGATGGCGCTCGACCTGCCGCTGCCGAACAAGGTCTTTGGCCACGGTTGGTGGACGGTTGAGGGCAAAAAGATGAGCAAAAGCAAGGGGAACGTGGTGGACCCATTAGCTTTGAGCGCTGAATTTGGAGTTGATGTGGTGCGCTATTTCATTATGCGCGAAGTGCCGTTCGGCGTCGACGGCGATTTTTCGATGAATTCTTTCATCAACCGCTATAATGCCGACCTGGCCAATGATCTGGGCAATCTTTTGAGTCGGACGCTGACGATGATAGAAAAATACTTTAACTTCAAACATCCAACCGCAAACTTCAAAACAAATCAAAATGACCAACTGACCGCAGAACTTCAAAACCTGATTACTGAAACACCAAAAGCATTTGATAGGGCGATGGATGAGCTTGCTTTTTCGGAGGCGCTCGCGGCGGTCTGGCACCTGATCAGCCAGGCCAATATTTATATTGAAAAGCAGGCGCCCTGGTCGCTGGCCAAGAAAGAAGAAAATGATAAACTCGCTCTGGTCCTCTCCACTTTGGTCAAAGTCCTTAAAACCTCCGCTGACCTGATCTCCCCCTTCATGCCCGAGACCTCTCAAAGGATACTTACGCAGTTAAACCTTGGCGGCGAAAAAGTCGCCAAGGGCGAATCACTTTTTCCCCGGCTGGCGAAAACCGCTTAAATTACTGACGAAATCCCGCCGTTTTTATCCCATTGAGCCCCTCGACAAGCTCGGGGCGAGCGTGGCAATAAGATTGCTTATTAGTTTTGAGGTCACAAATTGTGACCGCAAATATAGTCCAACGAAAGGAGGCAGAAATGAGCAGTTTGATTGGTGTTACAGAAATAAAAGAGATGATTATTGAGTTCAGGCGCCAGAAAGTTATATTAGATAGAGATGTCGCTGTTTTATATGGAATTCCTACGCGGGCATTGATTCAAGCGGTTAAGCGCAATCGAGGCCGTTTCCCCCATGATTTTATGTTTCAATTGAATGACAACGAGCGAGATTTTCTGGTATCACAAAATGTGATACCTAAACATATAAAATATTTAGGGGGGCGCAATCCCTATGTTTTTACCCGTAATGGAGCCAATATGTTATCGGCTGTCTTAAGAAGCCCGATCGCGGTTAAGCGATCGATCCAGATAATGAGGGCTTTTTCCGCGCTGGAAGAGATGATGAGCAGGCAGAATAAGTTAGTTTCGGGAAGCCCAATGGTTTTAGATAAGCTTTCGACTCATTCCCGCGCCATCATGCATCTTTTCCAGAGAGATAAAGTCAACACAAAAGAAGTCGCTAAAGTTAGAAAAATTGTCAATGAGATGATCGAGGCGCTCCAGCAAATGGTGTTCAAGCGAAATGCTTAATAAGCGCCAGGCCGCTGTTTTCTGTTCACAATTAAAATCTTTGCTCGCCTCCGGCATGCCCTTACTTGAAGCTATTACTATTATAAGAGACTTACCGCAAAACAAAAAGCATTTGTCTCAAATCAAGACGATCATAAATATGATCAATGATGGCTATGCCCTAAGCGAAGCGGCAGTTATCCTCCTGCCGACCATGGTTGTCGGCTCCATCAGTGCCGCCGAGAGGGCGGGCAACCTTGAGGAATGCCTTGGCCGGCTGGCTGAATATTATAATAGTAAGGCCGAGCTTGACGAGAAATTGATCAGCGCGCTGATCTACCCGGTCTTTGTCATGATTTTAAGCCTGATTTCCGTCCTGGTTTTGATCGTCTTTGTTATCCCCGGGCTCAAGGGTCTTTTCAGCGACATGGGCGGCTCTTTGCCGCCGGTCACAAGCTTTATCCTGAACTTAAGCGATCTCTTTTCTCGTTTCTGGTTTGTTTTTCTGCTCATGTTCGTTTGCCTGGCTGTGTGGCTGGGGCGGGTCAAGCGGCGTGACCCAGCCGGGTTAGAGAAACTGATAATAAAAACGCCGCTGATCGGCAAACTCTATAAGCAGGAATTAATGATCCAGGGCTTTGGCACGCTGGGCTCTCTGTTGAGCGGCGGCACGCCCATTATCGAGGCGCTCAAGATCACAGCCGTCTCTTGCGGCAGTTTCGGCCTCAAACAGATTCTGCAAAACACAAAAGAAGCGGTCGAGAGCGGCCGGTCATTAAGCGCGGCCTTTGAGGCAGAGAACTTCTTTCCCGCCGACGCGCTCCAGATGCTCCGGGTCGGCGAGAGTTCCGGCCAGCTCGACCAGATGCTCTCAAGCATCGCCGATTTCCAGGCGAGGGAGCGTGAGGTTTTGCTCAGGCGCGTCACAACCCTCATCGAGCCGGCTATGACGCTAGGCGTCGGGTTGGTGGTCGGAGTGGTTGTTCTGGCCATGTTTTTGCCATTAGTAAATATGGTTTCAGGTTTGCAATAGGGTTGGTCGGTTACGGTTACGGGCCCGCGGCCCGTATCGGTAACGTTATAGGGAAGGGGGTGAAAAAAATGGAGGAAAAGCAGACTATTAAGAAAATTGTTGGTTTTCGAGATTTGGAGGTTTATCAAAATACGTATTCGGCAATGATTCGTGTCTATAAAACGATTATTCCCGTCCTTCCAAGAGCGGAAAACTATGATCTTAAAGATCAAATCAGCAGAGCAAGCAAAGCTGCGCCGAGGCTGATAGCGGAAGGGTATGCTAAAAAGCATCAAAAAATGGGCTTTCAAAAATATTTAGACGATGCAATGGCGGAATGCAATGAGATGGTTGTTTCGCTGTTTCAATGCAGAGATCTGTATAATATTGATTGCGAAGATTTGATCGATCTTTACGATAAATCCGGAAGGCAGCTTTATCGGCTTTCTATGGCTTGGACAAAGTTTAAGGAGAAAGGTTTTGCAAATGCCGTAACCGAATAACGATACGGGCATCGTAAACGTAACCATAACCATTGCGCTTCTTTCCCTTACAAACTATAATACTGGAGGTGAATTAAATGAGAAAAGGCTTTACTTTAGTCGAGATCCTGGTCGTCATCGGGATAATCGGGCTCCTGGCTGTTTTCCTGGTTCCGAACCTGCTCGGCGCGCGGGACCGGGCCAAAGAAACGGCGGTCAAGGGTGTCATGCACACGGTCCAGCTGGCGATCGAGGCCTACCAGATGGAGAACAACGTCTATCCGCTCGGTTCGAACATCCCGCTCGAGTCGCTCTGCAAAAATTACCTGATGTCGGGCGGCTACATTGCTTCGGTCCCCAAGAATCCCTTCACCGGTAAGGAATATGTTGACGGGGATGCCGCGGGCAAGATCGTTTACGATCATAACGACGCGACCGGAGCTTATGTGATGGCGGGATATAAAAGAAATGGGATTTCGAAATTACTCGAGCTTACTAATATGTAGTTTGTTGCTGTCGGCAACGGTTTTTGCCGGCGGCATCGACGCTGAAGGCGTCTTGCGCTTCAGCTTGGGCGGCGAAGTCTCGGTCCTCAACCCGATCCTCTCGACCGATAGTGTTTCGTCAGCCGTTGAGGGCTCGATTTTCAGCAGTCTGGTCACGGTCAACGAGAAGCTTGAGATGGTGCCCGACCTGGCCGAGCGTTGGGATGTTTCGAACGATGGCAAGACCTGGACTTTTCATCTGCGTAAAAACGTCAAGTGGCATGATGGGGCGCCGTTCACGGCCGATGATGTCAAATTTACTTTCGATTCGATCTTAAACCCAAAGGTCAACTCGGTCCGCCGCAGCGATTATATTATCGACGGTAAGCCGATCCAGTTTCGCGTCGTTAATAAGTTCACCGTCCAGGCGATCCTGCCCAAACCATTTGCCCCGTTCCTTACCAATGCCGGCATCGGCATAATTCCCAAACATCTGCTGGCGGGAAAAGACATCAACACGGCCGATTTTAACCGCCAGCCGGTCGGCACCGGGCCCTTTATTTTCAAAGAATGGCGCTCCGGCGATCATGTGACGGTTGAGCGCAATCCCGATTATTATTTCGGCCAGCCGCTCTTGTCTAAGATCGTCTATAAGGAGATCCCGGACGCGAACTCGCGGCTAGTGGCGCTCGAAGCCGATGAGATCGATGAGACCGACATCCCGCCCAAGGACTACACCCGCATGAAGTCGGCCAGGGGAGTCAACGTATATGAATACGACGCTCTGCTCTACACTTATCTTGGCTTTAACCTGGCCAACCCGAAGTTTGCCGACCGCCGCGTCCGGCAGGCGCTGGCGTATGCCACCGACAAGAAACAGCTAGTCAACCTGATCTATCGGGGGCTGGCGTCGCCGGCTTTTGCTCCGTCGGCCCCGGTCTCCTGGGCTTATTCCGGCGACGTGCCAAAATATGAGTATGATCTTGATAAAGCCCGGCGACTTCTAAAAGAGGCGGGCAAAGAAAACCTCGAATTCACGATCCTCGTCAACCAGGGCAACAAAGAGCGGGAAAAGGCGGCGGTCATTCTCCAACAGCAATATAAGAAAATAGGCGTCAAAGTTAGTATCCGGGTGCTGGAGTGGTCGGCACTGCTCAAGATCGTTAACGCGCCCAAAGCTCCCAAGGATTTTGAGGCGGTCATCATGGGCTGGTCGCTGGGGCTTGACCCCGACGCATACTCGATCTGGCACTCAAGCCAGTATCCCAGGGGCTTTAACATGATCAATTACCAGAACCGGGAAGTTGACCGGCTGCTCGAGACCGGCCGCGAGACGATCGACAAGTCGCAAAGAAAGAGGATCTACGCCAAACTCTGGAACCTGATCGCGGCTGACCAACCCTACGTCTTTCTCTGGTATCCCAAGTCGGTCGTCGGGGTGAGGGATAGGGTGGGCGGCCTGTCCAAGCCCGGCCCGGCCGGCCTCTTTGTCAGATTAGAAAAGGTCTTTATAAAAAAATAGATGCGTAAATATTTATTCAGGCGGCTGCTGCAGCTCATCCCGCTGCTCATCGGCATTTCACTTATTTCTTTTTTTATCATGCATCTGGCACCGGGCGACCCGACCGCGCTTTTTATCGACCCTAACGTTAAACCCGAAGAGCTCCTGCGCGTGCGGGCCAACTGGGGGCTCGATCAACCGGTCTATATCCAGTATTTTCTCTGGCTCAAGAACGCGTTTCTTCTCGACCTCGGCCGCAGTTACACCACCGGCCAGCCGGTCGTGGGGGAGATCCTGGGGCGCCTGCCGGTCACGCTCATGCTGATGATCCCGTCTTTTATCCTGACACTCTTGATCACGATCCCGCTTGGTGTTATTTCCGCCGTGAGGAAGGGGACCTGGTTCGATAATCTGGTGACTTTTCTCTCTTTTGCCGGCATGGCCATCCCGACTTTCTGGCTGGGGCTGATGCTGATGCTCCTCTTTTCGGTCAAACTGCACTGGTTCCCGGCGGTCGGCAATATCATCCTGCCACTGATAACAATGACGATCGGCAGTTTGGCCGGACTGACGCGCTACCAGCGCGCCGCCATGCTTGAGGTACTCAACCAGGACTTTATCCGCACCGCCCGGGCCAAAGGCCTGCCGGAGCGAGTCGTGATCTTTAAGCATGCCCTGCGCAACGCCTTGATCCCGATCGTGACGATCCTGGGCCTGACGCTCCCCGACCTTTTTGGCGGGGCTTTCATTATTGAA
>JAGVQF010000058.1 GCA_020051815.1 Candidatus Saganbacteria bacterium
CGCGGCTGAACTGTTCGCGCCGGCCGTCCCTTTTAATGACCAAAAGCGGCCTCTCTTCGATCCTCTCGTAGGAGGTAAAACGCCCGCGGCAGGCGAGGCATTCTCGTCTTCGGCGGATGGTGTTCGCGTCGTCAACTTCGCGCGACTCCAAGACCTTATCTTCTAAATTTTCACAAAATGGGCATTTCATAGTTAAATCTTTAAGTCCAGATTTAGGGTGAGGTAAAATTTAACACACCATGGGTAGTGGTGTCAATGCCTATTTTTCCCTTAATTGGGGAGGGTTTCGCCAAGTTTTACGTCGTGGCCAATAACAAAATCGCGGGCTTTCATGCGCTTTTTACCCTCAAGCTGGAGCTCCAATAGGAGCAGATCGCCCTGCCCCGTGGCCACTAAAATTCCCTCGTTTCTGATGATCTCAATCACTTGCCCCGGCTGTTTCGCGCGCGTCTCCAGATCGAGTGGATAAACGCTTGACTTAAAGAGCTTCAAACGTTTGCCGTGAAAAAAAGTGTGGGCCGTCGGCCAATTGGCAAGGGCGCGTATCCGGTTATGTATTTCGCCGGCGCTTTTGCGCCAGTCGATCTCGCCGCTCTCTTTCATGAACGAGGAGGCGAGCGTCACTTCGGCTTCGTCCTGCGGGACATATTTAACTTTGTCAGTTTTGATGTCATGGAGAACTTGAATTAAGAGCGGACAGGCCGCCGCAAAGATCTTTTTCGACAGCGTTACGTAATCGTCATCGTCAGAGATAGCTACTTTCGCCTGCGCCGCGACCGGTCCGGCATCGAGAGCTTCCACGAGTTGAAAGATCGAAACGCCGGTCTCTTTCTCGCCTTTCAGCAGGGCCCACTGGATCGGCGCCGCTCCCCGGTATTTGGGCAGAAGCGAAGCGTGGAGATTGATAAAGCCGTGTTTGGGGATATCGAGTATTTCTTTGGGCAGGATCTTGCCGTAGGCAACGACCACGCAGAGGTCAGGTTTGACCGATTCGAGCCAGGCCTGGAAAACCTTGTTATTTTTGACCGACTCCGGCTGTTCGAGCGGCAGGGCGGCTTTGAGCGCGACTTCTTTGACGGCGGAAAAAACTATCTTTTGACCGCGCCCCACTGGCCGGTCCGGCTGGGTCACTACGCCAGCGATCTCCTGTTTCGCTTCAATTAAAGTTTTTAGAACTTGGGCCGCCGGCTCCGGCGTGCCGAAAAAAACGATTTTCACAACAGCTCTTCTTTTTTTTCTTTGGCCGGTTTGACGTATTTAATGAGGCTGGGATCCTTGACCCGGTCGATAAAAACAATTCCTTCGAGATGGTCGATTTCATGTTGAAGGATCGTAGCCAGGAAGCCATCGGTCGTGATCGTGATCTCCTCCCCGTCGCGGTCTAGGCCTTTGACTTTGACGTGGGAGGCGCGCTCAACCGGCGCCTCAACCCCCGGCAGGCAGAGACAGCCCTCGGTGAAGATCTGACAGCCGGAGCTTTCTAATAACTTCGGATTGACCAGCGCGATCGCCCCGGAACCCGGGTCGACCACAATGACCTGAATCGATTTTTTGACCTGCGGCGCGGCCAGCCCTACCCCCGGCGCGGCGTGCATCGTCTCGATCATATCGTCAATGAGCTGGATGATAACCGGCGTGACTTTCTTGACCAGCTTGGCCTTCTTGCGCAGGATCGGGTTGGGGAATTTGATGATCTTCAGGACCATGGGGAGATTATAGCTTATTTTAAAAAAAAGTGAAATTTTCTTGAAAACCGGTCGATATATAAGTAGGAAGCCATACCTTTTCCGCCATAGGCGGATCCGCCTTCGGCGGACACCAAGACTGTCGAACTTAAACCCCGGAGCCTGTTCCGGGGTTTTTGCTTGCCCCGAGCGAAGTCGAGGGGCTTATAACAGGCTCATCGGCTCAACGTCAACTGTCACCTTTATCCCGCCCGGCACAACAACTTTTGATAGAGTTTCGCGTATCGCATTACGCATTACGTTTAACTCTTTGCCTTTGAGCAATATCCTGTAGCGCCACTCGCCGCGCAGTCTCGGGATGACCGCCGCCACCGGGCCCAGGACCCCATTGGCTAGTCTTCGATTAAGAAAGTCGCCGAGGTCGGCCGCTGTTTTTTCCGTCCGTATCTGGTCCGCCCCGCTGACCAGCATGCTGATCAATTTTGTAAAAGGCGGATAGTCAAGCTCTTTTCGTTGTTCGATCTCCTGCCGGTAGAATGACTCGTAATCATGATTGACGGCGGTCTTGATCACAGGATGTTCGGGTGAATAGGTTTGAATAATGACCTTGCCCGGCAGATGATGGCGCCCCGCCCGGCCGGCCACCTGCGTCAGGAGCTGGAAGGTGTGTTCGGCCGAGCGAAAGTCGGGCAGGTGCAGGCCGATATCGGCCGAGATGACGCCGACCAGCGTGACATTGGCCACGTCCAGGCCCTTGGTCACCATCTGTGTCCCGATCAGGACGTCGGCCTTGCCCTCCGCGAAAGTTGAAAAAAATACCTCGTGCGAGCCTCGCTTCCCCGTCGTGTCGCGGTCGTATCTTAACAGCCTGGCCGCAGGGAAAGTTTTCGCGGCCTCTTCCTCGATCCTTTGCGTCCCGGTGCCGAAGTATTTGATCGAGACGCTATTACAGCGCGAGCAGGACTTGGGCGTTTCCGCCGAATAGCCGCAGCGGTTACAGCGGATCTTCCGGTCGTGCGAGCTGTAGACGAGCGCAATGGCACAGCGCGGACACTCTACCACATAGCCGCAGGAGCGGCACATTATATATGTATAGAATCCCAGCCGGTTGATAAAGAGGATTGCCTGCTCGCCGTTTGAGAGTGTCTGCTCCAGCTCGTCTTTGAGCCGCGAAGAGAGCACCCCGAAGTTTTTGGCTTTGAGCTCTTCGCGCATATCAACGACCTCGACCGGCGGCAGCGGCCGATTATCAATTCTTTTCGGTAAAACCAATCTTATGTATAATTCCGACTCGTGACTCGCGACTCGCGACTCGTAACTGTGATAGAAAGTTTCGACCGAAGGCGTGGCCGAACCCATGATCACGACAGCGCGGTTCATCTCGGCGAGTTTCAAAGCCACTTCGCGCGCGTGATAGCGCGGGCTTTTCTCATTTTTATATGTCGTCTCATATTCCTCATCCATGACGATCAGGCCAAGATTTTTGACCGGCGCAAAGACCGCCGACCGCGTGCCCAAAACGATCACCGCTTCACCCGACACGGCCTTCTGCCATTCCTCATTGCGGTTTTTAACCGTCAACTCACTGTGCAGCACCGCGGTATGGTCCTGGAACCGGTCGCGAAATCTCTGGATCAACTGTGGGGTGAGCGAAATTTCTGGCACCATGACGATCGCGCTCTTGCCGCGCCGCAAAACATCGGCGATGGCTTGCAGGTAAACTTCTGTTTTGCCCGAGCCTGTCACACCGTAGAGGAGAAATTTTTCGGGCTGGCCGTTTTTGATCGCTCGCAAGATCGATTCGAGAGCGGATTGCTGGGCGGGAGTTAAATTCAAGCCGGAATTGGTTACGGCAACGATACCCGTATCGGTGACGTCAGACGTTACGGGCCTCGTAACCCTCACCTTTTTACGTTTTTCCTTGCTTCGCGTACCAGGCGGCATGACGAGCCGCAGCGCCGTGATAAAAAATGACGAGTAATAATCAGCCAGCCATTTGGCCAGCTCAACCGAGTGTTCGGTAAAAAGCGGGGTTCCGCCGGTGATCTCAAGAATATCTTTGACTTTGATAACCTCTGCCGTTTCGACAAAACCGACAACATAGCCGATATCCGTCCTCTTGCCGAAAGGCACGCGCACCTGATGGCCGATCTTTAGTTTTGGGCGCAGTTCTTCCGTGATCGAATAATGATAGAGTTTATCAATGCCGCGCGAGGCTTTGGCGAGAACGATTTCGGCGAACATGTTAATAGTATATCAGATGATCAGAGTATCAGAATGAGATGACCAGCCATCAGCAG
>JAGVQF010000071.1 GCA_020051815.1 Candidatus Saganbacteria bacterium
AAGAACGTGGGCTTCACTGCCGGGACGAAAAGGGCGGGTGATCACCAGGCGTTTGTCCGGGGAGATATTTTTCAAGGTTTTATTGGTGATGCGCTTGAATAAGCGTGACAGGATGACCGGGTCATTGAGCGAGGGTTTGCCCAATTGCTTATTGGCGAACAAGACCTCGGCATTTTTGCCGAAAGGGGCTTTTGGCTCTTTTGTCACGTTGCTAGTAATACTAATGTTTATCCGGCAATAATGCAATGAGCGCCTGCTGGAGCCGCTTCAATGTGGTAAGATAATTGTAGAAATGCCCCGATATTATATAAAAACTTACGGTTGCCAGATGAATGTTGCCGATTCCGCGAAGCTTGAGGCAGTGCTGGAATCGGCAGGATATCAGGGGATCAGGAAATCAGGGAGTGGGGATCAGGAATCAGGATATCAGGACGCAGACATTATATTGGTGAACACTTGCGTCGTCCGGCAAAATGCGGAGGACCGCGCCGCCTGGTTTATCCAGTCGCTCAAAGGGCAAAAGAAAGTTAACCCAAACCTTAGGATCGGCCTCTGCGGTTGCCTGGCGACCGAGCCGGGGCGGGACCTCAAAAAGCAATTTCCCCACGTCGACTTTTTTATACCGCCTAACGGGGCGGATGTTCTAGCCAAGCATTTGTCGCGAGTCACGAGTCATGAGTCTCGAGTCAAAAATGGACCCGCGACCCGCGACCCGCGACCCGCGACCGCTTTTGTTAACATCGCCCACGGCTGCGACAACTTCTGCTCCTACTGCGTCGTCCCGTACGTGCGGGGGCGAGAAACTTCACGGCCGATGGGGGAAGTGTTGGAAGAGATCAAGGGGTTAGCGGGAAAGGGGGTAGGGGGGATAACTTTGCTGGGTCAGAATGTTAATTCTTATAAGTTTGGATTAGCGTCTTTATTAAGGGAAATACAACAATTCGTCATTCGTAATTCGTCATTCGTAATTAAATTTATGACCAGCCACCCCCGCGACATGAGCGGCGACATCATCCAGGCCGTGGCCGAGCTTCCTTATGTTGCTAAAGAATTCCACCTGCCGCTACAGGCGGGAGACGATGAGATTTTGAAGAAAATGAACAGGGGCTATACCGTTGAATATTACAGGGGACTGGTTGGAAGGATTCGCGCTGTCTTGCCGCAGGCGCAGATATCGACTGATGTCATGGTCGGTTTTCCCGGGGAGACAGAAGAACAGTTCAAGAATTTACTGAACGTTGTCAGAGAGTTGAAATTCAGCATGGTCAATATGTTCGCCTATTCTCCCCGGCCGGAGACTGCCGCCGCCAAAATGCCGGATCAAGTCCCGGAAGAGATCAAACAGGCCCGGCTACAAAAACTGATCGCCGCCGTTCGCCGGGAGCTGGCAGCTGCCTGAAACGGTCAGGCGGGAATTTCGTGAAAACCTTCAGTATTAAAGGGAGGCGGCAATTTTGCAGCGGCCGCGAGATCGGCGATCACAGAAACTTTATCATGACAGCGCAGAAAAGTGGCGGGACAGTTCTCATTCGGCCTTTCGTACAACATTTTGTGTAAAATATCTGCTTTAAAGCCGCCGGTGGTCAGAGCGACGATTTCATTGGCGCCAAAGATTTCGGCGAGCCCAAGGGTCATCGTCTTTTTATAGACCTGCGCCAGAATAGACATGAAGCGGGTACGCTGTTCGGCATTCCAGCTGGACATTTTTTCGTTTGGGTCATCGCCAGGCAGGAGGCCGAGAAACAATTTGTCTTCTTCCGTCATAAAAAGCCGACTGTGGGTGATCCGCGAAACCTCCTCAAGCGTGGTTATCCTGGTTGGCGAGTCGATGGCGCTGCCCGGTTCATTGCCGCCGATCCGACCGTTTATCCCAGGCCCAAAAAATACTAGATCGATCGTTTGGGGCAGACGGCTATAGGGAGTTTTGACCCGCTCCGGTGGTATGCCCAAAGCCTCGGCTAACTTGGCCTGGTACAGTGTTTCTTTTTTGTCGCTTGATCCATCATAGAGCAGGATCGGGGCGATTTTAGACTGCCATTCCGGGGGGGAAGTTTTGATCATTCTGCAGAGTTCCGCGACATTAGTGCCAGCGGCAAACCCAACATTTACAGTCGATAGCGATCTTAGCTGAACTTTAAGCTGGTTAAAGGCATACGCGCCAATCTTGGGCTTGACGATCAAATGGAGCGGATAAGTTGTTCCCTTGCTAATAGTTCGCATTAGTCCTCCTGTATAACTAAATCGTTATCGGCCGGGTTTTGAAAAAATTTCACTCGAATATTATATTTATAATGATATAATACGCGCAGGAGGAGAAACTATATTTATGGCAAATCCCGAATTGCGCGTTTTCTACGGCACATCTCATCCTGAACTGGGCGAGAAGATCACAAAATTCCTGGGGATCAAGGGCGGCGATATCAAAATTTCCCGCTTTGCCGGCGGCGAGATCTACGCCCGCATCAAAGAGAATATTCGCGGCGCCAACTGCGTCATCATCCAGACCTGCACTGACCAGGTCAATGCCGATTTGATGGAACTCTTCATTATCATTGACGCCATGAAGAGGGCGTCGGCCAAGTCGATCGCGGCAGTTATTCCGCACTTCGGCTACGCCCGCCAGGACCGCAAGG
>JAGVQF010000016.1 GCA_020051815.1 Candidatus Saganbacteria bacterium
ACCCTTTCCGCGGCGTGATCGCCTACATCCGGGTCGTCAACGGGGTCCTGCGCGCCGGGATGAAGGTCCGGATGATGGGTATGAAGGCGGAATATGAAGTTCAGGAGATCGGCATTCTTCGGCTCGGCCTTATTCCACAGGCGACCCTCTCGGCCGGCGAGGTCGGTTATCTTGTCGCCGGGATCCGGGTGGTCAAGGATTGCCACGTCGGCGATACCGTCACCAACGCCAAGTCCCCGGCCGCCGCGCCCCCCCCCGGCTATCGGCCGATCAAGCCGATGGTCTTCTGCGGTCTCTATCCGATGGCGGGAGAAGATTATGAGAACCTGAAAGACGCTATCGGCAAACTGCAGTTAAACGATGCCGCCCTCTTCTTTGAACCGGAAACTTCGGCCGCGCTCGGCTTTGGTCTCCGCTGCGGCTTCCTCGGCCTCCTTCACTTGGAGATCATCCAGGAAAGGCTGGAAAGAGAATTCAATCTCAGCATCATCGCCACCGCCCCCAACGTCGTCTATCAGGTCAAAACCGTTCAGGGGAAGACGCTGATGATCGACAATCCATCGATGATGCCCCCTCCAGGAGAGATAGCCACGATCGAAGAGCCGTATCTCAAACTGACCGTCTTTACTCCATCAGAATACGTCGGCCCGGTCATGGACCTGTCGATCGAGAAGCGTGGGACTTTTATCAGCCTGGAATATCTCGACCCGAAACGGGCGATGCTCACTTTTGAGATCCCCCTGGCCGAGATCATCTCCGAATTCCACGACCTCTTAAAATCGGTCACCCGCGGCTACGCTTCGATGGATTATGAATTGATCGGCTACCGGGAATCGGACCTGGTCAAGATGGATATCCTCCTCAACCAGGAGTCGGTCGACGCCCTCTCGATCATCGTGCCGCGTGAACAGGCGCAATACCGCGGTAAAAAACTGGCCGAAAAGCTAAAAGAGGTCATCCCCCGCCATCAGTTCCAGATCCCGATCCAGGCCTCGATCGGCGCCAAGGTCATCGCCCGGGAAAATATCCCGGCGATCAGGAAGGATGTTCTGGCCAAATGCTACGGCGGCGACATCACCCGCAAACGCAAACTCCTGGAGAAACAGAAAGAAGGCAAGAAGCGGATGAAGCGGGTCGGCAGCGTCGATATCCCTCAGGAAGCATTTTTAGCCGTGCTAAGAATGGGGAAATGATTTTGGAACCTGCGAATGAACTTCGCGGTTCCAAAATCAGAAGGAACCGAGACGTTCAGTCTCAGGTTCCTTCTATTTATCTCCACATTCCTTTTTGCAAACGAAAGTGCAACTACTGTGATTTTGTTTCGTATGCGGGTAAAGAAGGGCTGATCGATGAATATGTTGAGGTACTAAGCAAAGAGATTACAGCCCTCACCCGCTTGCCCGAAACTTGCCTCCCTCCCTGCCTGCCGGCAGGCAAGGTCCCAGAGGGAGGGGGTTCGAAGGTTCCGACTATTTTTTTTGGCGGAGGGACGCCAACTTTATTAATGCCGAAGCATTTTGAGAAGATACTTGGCTTATTGAAAATGATAATCATTATCAATAATGATATTGAAATCTCTCTTGAATCTAACCCGGGAACAATTAACCTTAATTATCTTAAGGAAATCAGGGAAACTGGCATTAATCGCCTCTCCATCGGCGTCCAGTCATTTAACGACCGGCATCTTAAAACCCTCGGCCGCATCCACAGTTCAAATGAAGCTATTGTTGCCTATAATGACGCCCGCTCCGCCGGTTTTGACAATATCAACCTCGACCTAATGTACGCCCTCCCCGGCCAGACTTTGGAAGAGTGGAAATCCGACCTGCGCACCGCCATGGATCTAAATCCCAATCATCTATCGATCTATAATTTGCAGATCGAGGAGAGTACTCCTTTTTGGCATAAGTTCACCCCTCCCCCTCTCCCTCTGGGAGAGGGGGAACGAGGGGGTGAGGGCAAATTGTCTCTCCCCTCCGAAGAGACCGAAGTCTCCATGTTCGAATACACCATCGAAACCCTAACCGCCGCCGGTTACAACCATTACGAAATTTCTAACTTCGCTAAACCAGGCTTTGAATGCAAACATAACATCAATTATTGGAAGAATGGAAACTATATTGGAATTGGCGCCGGGGCGCACTCTCATTTAAACGGTGATCGGTGGGCGAACCCAGACAACCTGGAAAAGTATATGGGTTGGGCGGCTGGTCTGGTTAATGGTCAAAGGTTTAAAGGCCAAAATACTCAACCTAACGACCAATCCAGCCGCTCAACCAATCAACAAGAGACTATTTTCCTCGGTCTCCGCCTGCTCGACGGTCTGGCAAAAGAGAATTTTGCCGGTTTCGATTCGGAAGTTAAAGAGCTGATGAAAGACGGACTGCTGGAAGAAAAGAAAAGCAAATATAAGCTGACCAGACGCGGCTTGTTCCTCGGTAACCTGGTTTTCGAAAAATTCGTCTAAATGACTTCCGGCGGCCGGGTCAGGCCGGTTGTGGCCTGGAGGCCAGCCGAGATCTCCGGCATGATCCCCATTTTGGCATAGACAGGATGGATCTGTTTGCGCAGGGAAGGCAGGCGGTAGGCAAAGGCCACACCGTTCAGGACGCAGAGCAGGCCGCAGATAGCTAGAGTATACGGCGCCCCGATCCGATCGGCCGCTATACCCGAGAGGAGACTGCCAAACGGCGCCATGCCCAGGAAGGCCATGGAAAACAGGCTCATGACCCTGCCCCGCATCTTATCCTCAACGATCGTCTGCAGGATCGTATTGCTCCCCGCCATCTGGATCAGCATAGCGAAACCGGTCAGGAAAATTATCAGCACGGAGAGCCAGAAACTGCGTGAGAAAGAGAAAATAAAGATGCCGATACCAAACAAGCCCGCGGCGATCGCCGCCCCTTTCTCCAACCCCAGCACATTCTTCCTTGACGCCAGATAAAGACCGCCGATCAGGGCGCCCAGGCCGGAGGCGGCCATAAGGACGCCCAGCGTCTGCGGCCCACCCCTCAAAACATCCCGCGCGAAGACCGGCATTAATAATATGTAAGGCATCCCGACCAAACTCATGACGCTCAAGAGTCCCAAAATATCGCGGATCGGCGTAAAGCGCCAGGCGTAGCCGACCGCTTCCCTAATTTCGCCCAGGGCATTTTTGTCGATCAGCCGTCTTGCCCTGGGCTTGACCTTGATGATCAGGAGAGCAAAGATGATCGCGAAATAGCTTAGGCCGTTAACCAGAAAGCAAATTCCTTCACCATAAACAGCGATTATTACCCCGGCAATGGCCGGGCCGGCCAGCCGCCCGACATTGACGAGCGAAGAGTTGAGCGCGATCACGTTGCTTAGGTCCTCTTTCTTTTCAACAACCTCGATCATAAAGGCCTGCGAAGCCGGCATATCAAAAGCCGTGACCAGGCCAAGGGTAAAACTTAAGACCAGAACATGCCAGACCGTGATCGTCCCGGTAAAAATGAAGTAGGCCAGGAGCAGCGCCTGGATCATCGACAGCGTTTGCGTGAGTAGGAGCACCTTGCGGCGGTCCAGACGATCGGCGATCACCCCGCCGTAGGGAGCCACGGCAAATGCCGGTATCTGGCTGATAAAGCCGACCATCCCCAGCATAAAAGGCGAATTGGTCAGCCGGTAAACCAGCCAGCCGACCGCCACCATCTGCATCCAAGTGCCGACAAATGAGATAATGCTGCCGATAAAGATCAGGCGGTAGTTGCGGGATTTTAAGGCGCGAAATGTTTGGCTAAACCTTGTAGGCATATTTAAATCTAACATAATTATTGTTTTTGGGCAAATGACGATCTTTTTGTTGACAGTTTACGCGCGATAATGTTATAATTAGCACTCAAAAGGAGAGAGTGCTAACATGTTGAGGACTATTGAGCTCGACGAGAGAAAAAAACGGATATTGGAAGCCATCACCCGGGATTACCTGCACACGGCGGAACCGGTCGGCTCGCGCACGATCTGGCGCAGTTACATGCCGGACCTCTCCCCAGCCTCGATCCGCAACGAAATGGCCGATCTTGAAGCCATGGGATTGATCACCCAGCCGCACACCTCGGCCGGGCGCATCCCGACCGACCTCGGCTATCGCTATTACGTCGACCATTTGATGAAGTCGCGCCAGCTGACGGTCAAAGAAGAAGATGTTATAAATGAAGGCCTCAAATCGGTCAAGACCGATGTCGAAGAAGCCCTGCACCAGACGCTCAAGATACTCTCCCACCTTCTGGAATACGCTTCGGTCGTCGCCACCCTGGATAACAAGACAAGGGTCTACACGTCAGGATTCTCCCACATGCTCAAACAGCCCGAGTTCACCGACATGAACTTTACCCGCCAGGTGATGGAAGTCGTCGAAGAAGAAGACCTGATGGCCGAGATGGTCAGGGAATACACGACCGAAAAAGGGGTGACGATCAGGATCGGTTCGGAAAATTCATTTAAGGAAGTCAAGAATTGCAGCGTGATCATGAGCTCGTACGAAGTTAAGAACAAAGCGATCGGCGGCCTCGGGGTCATCGGCCCCACCCGCATGAGCTATGCCCGCGTGGCCGGCATATTAGAAAGTCTCTCGCGCCGGCTCGACAATATGTTAGAGGAATAAATAAGATGACGGAAGAAATTGAAGAAATAATAAAAGAACTGCCGCCCGAAAAGAGCGAAGCCGAGCTGTTAAAAGAACAGCTCGAGGAAACCAAGAACCGCTTCCTGCGCGCCCTGGCCGACTTTGATAATTACAAAAAACGGGCCGTGATCGACCGCGACCAGTTCGTCCAGTTCGCCAACGAAACGATCATTTCGGAACTGCTGCCGATCCTTGACGGTTTTGGCCGCGCCATGGAGCACGCCCCCGAAGAAGTGACCAAGGGCATCACGCTGATCAGGAAACAGCTCGAAGACATCCTGAAAAAACACGGCGTCAAAGAGATCGAAGCGCTGGGTAAAGTTTATGATCCGAACGTTCACGAGGCCATTTTGCAAAAGGAGCATTCAGGGCCCGAGGGCATGATCATCGAAGAAATGCAGAAAGGTTACACTTTGCATGGGCGGGTTATTCGACCGTCAATGGTAATAGTAAGTAAAAAGAAATAGGAGGAAAAGAAAAATGGCACAAGAAAAAATCATTGGTATAGATTTAGGCACAACGAACAGTTGTGTGGCGGTAATGATGGGCGGCGAACCGACGGTGGTGCCGAACTCGGAGGGCGGGCGCACAACGCCATCGGTCGTTTCGTTCATGAAGGACGGCTCGCGCGTCGTCGGCCAGGTGGCCAAGCGCCAGGCCGTCACCAACCCCGAACACACGGTCTTCTCGATCAAGCGCTTCATGGGCCGGCTATTTAATGAGGTTGGCGGCGAATTAAAATATGTCCCCTACCATGTCGTTAAGGGGCCAAAGAACGAAGCTAAGGTCAAGATCGACGATAAAGAGTTCAGCCCGCCCGAGGTCTCGGCCATGATCCTGCAGAAGATGAAGCAGTCGGCCGAAGATTTCTTGGGCGAACCGGTCAAGAAAGCCGTCATCACCGTGCCGGCCTATTTTAACGACAGCCAGCGCCAGGCGACCAAAGACGCGGGCGCCATCGCCGGCCTCGACGTCGTGAGAATTATCAACGAACCGACCGCCGCCTCATTGGCTTACGGCCTCGACAAAAAGAAGAACGAAAAGATCGCCATCTATGACCTGGGCGGCGGCACCTTCGACGTCTCGATCCTTGAGATCGGCGAAGGGGTCTTCGAAGTCAAATCGACCAACGGCGACACCCATCTTGGCGGAGACGATTTTGACGACCACGTTATCAAGTGGCTGCTCGAAGAATTTAAAAAAGACCAGGGCGTCGACCTAAGCAAAGACCGCATGGCCGTCCAGCGCCTCAAAGAAGCGGCCGAAAAAGCCAAGATCGAGCTCTCGACCACGACGGAAACCGAGATCAACTTGCCTTTCATCACAGCCGATCAGACCGGGCCTAAACATCTGGTCATCAAACTCTCCCGCGCCAAACTCGAACAGTTGGTCGGCGATCTCGTCGAGCGCACGCTCGGCCCGGCCAAACAGGCCTTAGCCGACGCCGGCTTGTCGGCCAACCAGATCGACGAGGTCATTCTCGTCGGCGGGCAGACCCGCATGCCCAAAGTCCAGGAAACAGTCAAGAATTTCTTCGGCAAAGAACCCCACAAAGGCGTTAACCCCGACGAAGTCGTGGCGATCGGCGCCGCGATCCAGGGCGGTGTCTTGGCCGGCGAAGTCAAAGAGATGGTACTGCTCGACGTTACGCCCCTGTCGCTGGGCATCGAAACCCTGGGCAGCGTCATGACACCGCTGATCGAGCGGAATATGACCATCCCGACCTCAAAGAGCCAGGTCTTCTCGACCGCGGCCGACGGACAGACATCCGTCGAAGTCCACGTCCTGCAGGGCGAACGGCCGATGGCGGCCGACAACCGGACACTGGGCCGTTTCCATCTCGACGGCATCCCACCGGCGCCGCGCGGCGTCCCCCAGGTCGAGGTGACGTTCGACATTGATGCCAACGGCATTTTGAACGTCAAAGCCAAGGATAA
>JAGVQF010000143.1 GCA_020051815.1 Candidatus Saganbacteria bacterium
AAATACATAACCTACGGGCTCGACCCGGCCATGTCGATCAGCGCCAAGGATTTGTGTTATGAGAACTACAACTCGCGTTATGTGCTCTTGAAAGACAAAAAAGAGATCGGTTCGGTCGATCTCTCCGTCCCCGGCTGGCAGAATATCGTCAACAGCCTGGCGGTTTTTGCCGTCGGTTTTGAGTTTGGCCTCGATTTTAACGCTATCGCCGGGGCCCTGCGCAGTTTTGTCGGCGCGCGGCGGCGCTTCTCGACCGTCGGCGAGCTGGACGGCATTCTCATCATCGACGATTACGCGCACCATCCGACCGAGATCAGGGCGACGCTGACGGCGGCCCGCACCGGCTGGCCGCAGGGCCGGATCATTTGCGTCTTTCAGCCGCATCGCTTTACCCGGACGATGATCCTAAAGGACCAGTTCGCCGGTGCCTTCGACAACGCGGACAAGATAATCATCACCGATATCTACGCCGCTTCGGAGCCGCCCATCCCCGGGGTCACGGGCAAGACGATCGCCGATCTTTTGGACCCGGACAAGACGAGCTACGTGCCGAAAAAAGAGAAGATCGCCGACCTTTTGGTCAACGATCTCAAACCCGGCGATATCATCATGACCCTGGGGGCGGGTGATGTCTTTACTGTCGGCCGGGAGATCTTAGCCAGGCTGAAGATGAAGGGGGTTTAAGAGCCCTCACCCCGCTGACGTTAAAGACCGGCACCCCTCTCCCAGAGGGAGAGGGGTGGGTGAAATATTTATGAGAATGAAATATATCAAAAGAGATTTTGCGAGGAATTTGAGGCAATGGCAAACTCCGACGGAAGAAAGAGTTTGGGAGCTATTGCGCAATAAGCAGTTCTTAGGGCTTAAATTTCGAAGACAGCATGTCATTGAGGGGTTTGTGGTCGACTTTTATTGCCATGAGCCTCGGCTTGCGATAGAGATCGATGGTCGTATTCATGAAAAGAAGATGCATAAAGATTATGATGAGCTTAGACAGCGCGAAATTGAAGCTGAAGATATAAAGGTTGTTAGAATCAGTAATGAAGAATTAGAACGAGACGAGAATATTTTATTCGAGAAAATTAGGTTTGCATTAGAAGCATCGGACATTAATACCCCCTCTCCCTTTGGGAGAGGGGGTGAGTTAGTTTCACATGACGGGGGTGAGGGCCGTTAAACCTCCCATGAAAATACTGCGTAACGAACCGTTGAAAAAGCATACCTCATTCCGGATAGGTGGGCCGGCGGAGTATTTTTGCGTGCCGAAGGATATTGAAGAACTGCGGGCGGCGCTGCGCTTTGCCAAAAACAATTGCCTGCCGGTCGCGATCCTGGGCGCCGGGACTAATTTACTGGCTCTGGACAGAGGTTTCCGCGGCCTGGTCATTAAGCTGGGCGGCGGCCTCAACAAGATCAGTGTCCGGGGCAGGGTCGTGCGCGCCGGCACGGGGATATTGCTGCCGGTCCTGCTCAATATTTTAAGCCGCCGGGGGCTGGGCGGTCTTGAATTCCTAGCCGGCATCCCCGGCACGTTGGGTGGGGCGGTGGCCATGAACGCGGGCGCCTGGGGTAGTGAGATCGGCAAATTTACCGAACAGGTCAAAGTTCTGGCTAACGATAGCGGCCTTAAAACACTGGATAAAAAAAACATGCGATTCGGTTATCGCCACAGCGTCCTGCAAAAAGGCGGTCAGATAGCGGTCGAAGTCGTCTTGAAACTGCGCAAAGGGCTCCCTGCTCGGATCAGAAAAAGGATCTTAGGCATTTTGTCCAAAAGAAAGGTCAACCAGCCGCTGGGCAGCCCGAACGCGGGGAGCGTTTTCAAGAATCCAAAGGGTAAATTCGCCGGCAGACTACTTGAAGAAGCCGGATTAAAAGGGGCGCGCGTCGGCGACGCCCAGGTCTCGGTCAAGCATGCGAATTTTATCGTGAATTTGGGCGAGGCGAAGGCCAGAGACGTCATCAAACTGATGACGCGGATGCAGAATGCCGTCAAAAAGAAATTTAAAGTCAAGCTTGAGCCAGAGTTAAAAATTATGGTACAATCGATTTCATGATCGCGAAGGAAAAAATAGTCGAGCTGGAGGCTACGGCCTCCAAGCTGCGCCAGCACGTAATCAAGATGATCTGTGCGGCGGCCTCCGGCCACCCCGGGGGATCCCTCTCGGCGGCCGATATTATCACTGTCCTCTATTTTTATAAGCTGAACCACCGGGCCAAAGAGCCGCACTGGGCGGAGCGCGACCGGTTTGTCATGAGCAAAGGCCACGCGGCGCCGATCCTTTACGCGGCGCTGGCCGAAGCGGGTTATTTTCCGGTCGACTATTTGCATACTTTGCGCCGCATCGGCAGCTCGCTCCAGGGCCACGTTGACATGCTTTCTCTGCCCGGTATCGAGATGTCGACCGGCTCGCTCGGCCAGGGCCTCTCGGCCGCCAACGGCATGGCGCTGGCTAATCGTTTGGACAAAAGAGCGTCCCGTGTCTATTGCCTGCTGGGCGACGGCGAATGCCAGGAAGGGCAGGTCTGGGAAGCGGCCATGACGGCCGCCCATTACAAGCTTGATAACCTGACCGCCATTATTGACCACAACAAGTTCCAGATCGACGGCCCAGTGGCCGAGATCAAAAACGTGGCGCCTCTGCCCGAAAAATGGCAGGCCTTCGGTTGGCATGTTGTCCGCTGCGACGGACATAAGATGGAAGCTATCATCGACGCTCTGGAACAGGCGGAAAAAACCAAAGGCAAGCCGACCATGATCATTGCTGACACCATCAAAGGCAAAGGCGTTAGTTATATGGAAGCCAGCCCCCTCGATTTTCACGGCAAAGCGCCGACAGTTGAAGAGAGAGACAAGGCGCTTGAGGAGCTCTGCCGCCGGGAGAAGAAGACATGAGCGAGCGGAAAATGGTCGCGACCCGCGACGCTTACGGCAAGGCCCTGGCCGAGATCGGCAAGGAAAATTATAACGTAGTTGTGCTCGACGCTGACCTTAAGGTTTCGACCAAGACCGTTGGTTTTGCCAAAGCTTTTCCCGATCGTTTTTTTGACATGGGGGTGGCCGAGCAGGACATGGTCGGCACCGCGGCGGGACTCGCGGCGGCCGGCAAGATCGTGTTTGCTTCGACCTTTGCCGTTTTCGGTTCCGGCCGTGCCTGGGACCAGGTCAGGGTTTCGGTCGCTTACACGCGCCTCAACGTCAAGCTGGCCGTGACCCACGCCGGCATCACCACCGGCGAAGACGGCGCCTCGCACCAGGCCAACGAAGATATCGCCATCATGAGAGCCATCCCGAACATGACGGTCGTGGTCCCGTCCGACGGGGTGGAGACTGAAAAAGTCATCCGCGAAGCGGTCAAATTCTACGGGCCGATGTATATCCGTTTGAGCCGCCCCAAGACGCCGGTCATTCACGACGACCCGAACTACCATTTCAGGATCGGCAAGGGCGAGGTGATGCGCGCGGGGACCGACGCGACGATCATCGCCTGCGGGCTCATGGTGGCACTCGCGCTCGACGCGGCGGAACTGCTGGCTAAAGAGGGGACCAAAGTCAGAGTCGTCAATCTAGCCACGATCAAGCCGCTTGACGCGGAACTGATCGTCAATTGTGCTAAAGAAACAGGAGCTGTGGTGACGGCGGAGGAACACTCGATCCTGGGCGGACTGGGCGGCGCGGTGGCCGAAGTGCTGGGTGAAAACGCTCCCGTGCCTATGGCGCGTGTCGGGTTGAAAGACACTTTCGGCGAATCGGGGACGCCCGAAGAACTGCTCGTCAAATACGGCTTAACTGCGGAGGAGATCGCTCGTGCTGTCAGATCAGTTATCAAAAGAAAACATTAATATCGAGGATCGCCCTGGCTGGGACGAGTACTTTATGAAGATCACCGCCGACGTGGCCGAGCGGGCGACTTGCGTCAAGCGGCAGGTCGGTGCGATCATAATCAAAGACCACCGCATTTTATCGACCGGCTACAACGGCTCCCCGAAAGGTTTCAAGCACTGCACAGAAAAGACCTGCATCCGCCTGCAGATGAACGTCCCCTCCGGCCAGCGCCACGAGCTCTGCCGCGGCCTCCATGCCGAGCAGAACGCCATCATCCAGGCCGCCTGGCACGGCGTCTCAATCTCCGGCGGCACCCTCTATTGTACGTACCAACCCTGCGTCATCTGTGTTAAAATGATGATCAACGCCGGCATCGTCAAGGTCGTCTACGCCGGCGGTTATCCCGACGAGCTGGCCCAGGAAATGCTGAAAGAATCGGATTTAGAAGTAATTAAGTACGAGGGGCAATTAACGCAGGGTAAAGTGTCTAAATAGACCAGTAACTGGTTCTAGAAATTTTACCAATTTTACTTTTGCTATGTTAGGTATATGCATTGTTAGGGCAGCAGACAGCCGCACCATCCGGAGGCGAGTTTTAATCTTGCCATATCGCGATTAAAGATAGCATTTGTATCCATTGGATTTAGCTTGAGGGCTTCGTCAAAATCAGCAATTGCTTCTTGATATTTCCCAAGCAATAATGAAAAGATATCCCCGCCGCTTGCGGCGCGGGTACCTTATGGTGGCCGAAGGGGTACGATGACTGATAAAATAGGGGGATGGGAAAGCTTGAGA
>JAGVQF010000180.1 GCA_020051815.1 Candidatus Saganbacteria bacterium
AATAAATTCGACGCGATAGTGGTCGGTGCCGGTCCGGCGGGAACGTCGGCCGCGCTGGTCATGGCGCAGAGCGGCCTCAACGTGGCGCTGGTCGAGCGGGGCGACTTTCCCGGCTCAAAGAATGTCATGGGCGGCCAGATCTACAGCAAGAGCTTGAACGAGATCGTCCCCGAATTCTGGAAAGAGGCGCCGCTCGAGCGCATTGTGGCCGAAAAGCGCTTCTGGTTCCTGTCAAAAGATTCCAAGGTCTCGATCTCGCACAAGACGCCCAAGTTCGCCCAGCCGCCTTACAATAGCTGTACCGTCCTGCGGGCCAAGTTCGACAAGTGGTTCGTCGGCAAGGCGATCGAAAAGGGAGCGTTCTATATCCCCGAGACACTGGTCGAAGATATTATCCGAGATCAAAAAGGCCGGATCGTCGGCGTTAAAACGGGCAGGGCTGACGGCGAGCTCTATGCCCCGGTCGTTCTGGCCGCTGACGGCGTCAATTCACTTTTATCAAAAGCCGCCGGTTTCCATGCCGAGCTTTCTCCCCAGAATGTGGCGCTGGCTGTCAAAGAAATTATCGCTATGCCGAAGAATCGCATCCAGGACCTCTTTGACCTGGAAGGTGACCAGGGCTTGACGATCGAGATCGCCGGCGAGATCACCAAGGGGATGGTTGGTGTCGGCTTTATCTATACGAACAAGACGACCATCTCGGTCGGGGTCGGCTGTATCCTCTCCGACTGGGTCAATTACAAGATGAGCCCCTACGACCTGATCGAAGAGATGAAGAACCATCCGGTCGTAAAACCTTTGCTTGAGGGCGGCCAGATCCGCGAATACCTGGCGCATCTTATTCCCGAGGGCGGCTACAACGCTATGCCGCCGCTCGTGAGCGATGGTTTTCTGGTCGCCGGCGACGCCGGCATGATGGTCAATGGTCTGCATCAGGAAGGCTCGAACCTGGCCATGACCTCGGGCAAGATGGCGGCCGAGACGATCATCGAGGCGCACAAAAAAGGCGATTTTTCGGCCCGTTTCCTTTCATTATATAAGAGGAAGCTGGATGAGAGCTACGTCATCAAGGACCTCAAAAAATACCGTAACAGCTACTCGTATCTGGAGGGCAATCGGCAGCTATTGACCACCTATCCGGAGATTATTAACGAAGCGGCCACCGAGTTTTTGTCAGTCGACGGCGTGCCAAAATGGGAGAAGCAAAAGAAGATATTCCGCTCGACTTTAAAAAAGCGCAGCCTTTGGGGCCTGATCAAAGACGCGTTCTCGGCCTGGCGAGCGTTCGGATAGGAGAAAAAAATGAAACTCGAAGATAAATTATTTCTTGATCGGTATGTCGTCGACAGCATCCCGCATCTTAAGATCAAAGATCCGAATAAATGCGTCATGTGCCAGAAGAAGCAGTGCCTCTACACCTGCCCGGCGCAGGTCTATAAGCAGGAGGAAGGCAAGATCGTTGTTTCCTACGAGGGTTGTGTCGAGTGCGGCACCTGCCGGATCATTTGCAGCGAAAATCTGGAATGGAAATATCCGCGCGGCGGGTTCGGGGTTTCGTACAAGTTTGGCTAAATACGCCTTGACAGGCCCAGGTGGTTTTGTGATAATCTCGCTATCTAAGAATATCGAGTAAAATATCGGAGGGATTTGAATGCGAAAGAACTTAGTCGTTTTATGTCTGATCTTTTCCGGCCTCATGCTGGTCGGTTTGATCGGCTGTACCACGACGACCACCACCGCCACTGGCAACGGCGTGACGGACCCTTCGCATGCCCCCTCAAATAACGATCTTTCGGCCGCTTCATATGTCGGCTCTCTCACCTGTAAAGAATGCCATGGCCCTGGCAATGATGATGGCAATGAAGATGTGTATACGCCGTGGAAAAACAGTGCGCACGCCAGTGTCATCGGCAGCGGCGCCTCCAGCAACCCATCTTCTGGCTGTGGCTTCTGCCATGCAACCGGCTATAAACAGACCGGCGGGTATAGCATAACCAGCAACAGCACAACGGAAGCCGGCATGTATACCGTCCAGTGCGAAATGTGCCATGGACCGGGGAGTTTGCATACGCCTGAAGCGGCGGCAAAAAGCGCCACGATCAATAAAGTTCCGGATGCAATCGCAACCTGCGGCCGCTGCCACCGCGGCCGGCCGTTTGTTGTTAAAGACGCTAATGGCCGATACGATTCATTGGTCGATATGGATAACAAGACTGCGGTTAATGCCTCGATCGAAGCGGTCCGGGGAACCAGCGGCACTTTGACCCGGCATCCGATCCATTATCGGCCCAATCTGCCGGTCTTTAAGGGGACAGGCGGCTATGAATACAGCGGCAGTACTTATACAAGTTCATTCCATACGTCCGGTATCTCCAATGCCTGCGTTGTTTGCCATTTGCAGTTTGGCACAGATAAACACGACCTTGAACCGGATCTGGCCGCTTGCAATTCTTGTCACACCGGGGTCATTACATTTGATGTTGACGGCAAAAACACGGAGATATTGGGCTTGCTTCAGACCTTAGGGGCGGAACTCGGCAGTTATGAGGCCGCCGTAACCAGATCGGCCAGAACAGCCGAGTCCTACACCAAAGCGTTATGGAATTTTTACCTGATCACCAGAGAAACGGACGCGGGCAAAGCCTGCGCCGGTGTCCATAACTATCGATACGCCAAGCAATTATTGCAGGATGCGATCAATAATTTTGACCCGGCCGATCGATAAGGAGGCATCATGAGAATTAAACAGGCTGTTCTTTTATTTATTTTCACGCTTGGGGTGAGTGCTGTCTATGGCCTTGGCTTTTCAAACAGCAGCGCCACCACGCTGATGCGCCGGACGAGCTACGATATCTTTGGCAGCCAGGGGTCTTATTCGCCGGTTTACGAGCTGGTCCAATTTGACTGGCAGGGGAAAGAGGACCTGGGCGGCTCCGTTTATATGCGGGGCCGGACGGGGAATGTTTACTACAGCAATGCCTCGTCGGATCTCTTGGTCTATGCCGCTTACGCGGATTGGAAAGCCAACGACAACCTGGTACTGCGCGGCGGCCGGCAGACCATTTACCAGGACATCAGGATCTTCTCTCTCGACGGCTTAAAAGTCGATATCCCGACGTTCTTCCGTCCCAATGTCGCGGTCTCCGCTTATCTGGGCAAACCGGCCGAGCTCTACGCGACGGATCCGGGGACAAACATGCTGGGTTTTCGCACCTCGATCGCCGTAAGGGATAACGCCAGCCTCGCTTTCGATTACCAAACGGAGCAGAAGAGCGGGAACGCCTTGACCAGCATCGGCGGCGTGCGGGGCAGCGCGACGCTCGGACAGGTTGATGTGGCGGCGTTGGCCAATTACGACCTGGCCAGGTCGGTGGTCAAGAACTATAAAGTTGATGCCTCCTTGCCGGTCAGGAAAGGGCTGGTTTTGCAGGGAAAATATGACGCGCAAACCCCTGATTTTGATCCCCAATCGGTCTATTCGGTTTTTAATTACGCCTACCAGCAGGTCCAGCATGCCTCGGCCGGCGTCGATTACGGCCTGGACGAAGATACCAACGTCTACGCCTGGCTGGGCACTATTACCCAGGACCAATCAAAAGGCTTTGACTGGCGCCTTGGCGTCGGCAACAAGGGCGGGCTTTTGGGCTATGATACTTCTTTTGATTATTACAAAACCCAGGGCCTGGACGGCGACCGCGAAGACCTCTCCTGTTCGGCCTCGAAGAACGTGACCGATAAATTCGTCCTGTCCGGGCGGCTGAACTATGGCGTGGCCGGTGGGGATAAAATGCTGATCGGCGGCGTGGCGGCGACAGTTAAGCCGAGGGACAACGTTGACCTCTCGATCAACTGGCAATCGGTCATGGGCGGCTTTACCCCTAATTCAAAGCTGATGGCTTCGGCCAGTATCAATTTAGGTGAATAAGAAATGAAAAAATATATTTTTGTCTGGCTGGCCCTGATCCTGACGGCGACGGTAGTTTGCGCCGACAAGCCGGAATCTCACGATAAAATGTGGCAATATACCCACGGCATGAAAGCCAAGCAGGATATCGCCTCCTGCACGGTCTGCCATACTAATGAGAAGACCTGCCTTGACTGCCATAAAGTGACTTTCGATTCCAAATCTAAACCGCGTTCGCATAATGGCGATTACACGATCGTGCACCGGCTCGATGCCAAGCGCGACGCCTCGGTCTGCTCGACCTGCCATGAGCGGGGCGGCGATTATTGCAATAAATGCCACCAGTCGTTGAATAAAGCAGTTTCTACCACCAATGCTTCCCCGACCCAGCCGCAAAGCCACGACGCGGCCAACTGGCGGACCGCTCTGCACGGCGCTTACGCTAAGCGAAACCTGTCGGCCTGCCAGGCCTGCCATCCTGATCTATATACTGTCAGTCCCTGCACGCTCTGCCACGGCGGAGCAACTAATATCGCGGGCAGTCCCCATCCGGCGAACTTTAAGGCCAGCCAATTTAAGGACCTGACCGTTTGCTACAAATGCCACGGCACGGGGACGTCGGCCGGGCCTTCGGCCGGCCCGCTCACGCTTTGATTCCATTCTTAAATTTGATATAATAGAGTTCTCCGATCCGCCCGGCCTAGATCTTTTTAGATGGCTTAGCGGACGTTAGGGTGTAGTTCGAAAGGATTGCGCCTCCCATTTTGGAAAGGAGAAATATGAACGGCATCATTCTCGCCGGCGGGAAAAGTTCGCGCTTTGGCGAAAACAAAGCATTGGCTAAGATCGAAGATCAGCCGCTGATCGAGAGAACGGCTTTCCTCCTTGGACAGTTTTTCCCCAAGGTCTACATCATCGCCAACACCCCTGACGATTACCAATATTTGGGCCTTGAGATCAGGGCCGATATTATTAAAGACCGCGGGCCTCTCGGGGGCATTCACGCCGGCCTGACGGCTTCCACCGATTTTTCTAATTTTGTCACCGCCTGTGACATGCCTTTTCTCAATCAGGATCTCGTCCGCTATCTTTCAGTGAACTCGGCCGGTTTTGACCTGGTCGTGCCGCGCTTTTTCGGCCGGCTCCAGCCGCTGTGCGCCGTTTACTCAAAGGCCTGCCTTCCCCAAATCGAGCGGCAGTTGGCTGAAGGGGATTTGAGATTGACCGGCCTGATCGAAGCGGTGCATTCAAAGGTGATCGAAGAAGATGAGATCACGGCGATCGACCATACAGGGCGATCTTTTGCCAACATCAATACCAGGGAAGATTATGCGGCCATTAGCCGATAAGTTCGGACGAGCCATTAATTATTTACGTATTTCGGTCACCGACCGCTGCAACCTGCGCTGCACCTACTGCATGCCGGCAGAAGGGATCGCCCTGAAAACGCACGCTGAAATTCTCTCCTATGAAGAGATCGTCGAGATCTGCCAAACGGCGGTCGGCCTCGGCATCAACAAGATCAGGCTGACCGGCGGCGAGCCGCTGGTGCGCCGCGATATCTGCGAGCTGGTCTCTGGTATTGCAAAAATACCCGGACTGCAAGACCTGGCTTTGACGACCAACGGGGTCCATCTGAAAGCTCTGGCTTTTAATCTGAAAAAAGCGGGTTTGAGGCGCGTAAATATCAGCCTGGATTCCCTTGACCCGTTAAAATATCAGCGGATCACAAGGGGCGGCAATTTGTCCGACGTTTTGCAGGGGATCGAAGCGGCGCTGGCGGCGGGGCTTGCCCCGGTTAAGATCAACATTGTCCTGCAATCGGGTTTTAATGACGATGAGGTTGAGGCATTCATGAGTTATGCCGCTCGCCTGGGGATCAAACTCCAGTTCATCCGGCAGATGTCGTTGTCACAGGGGAAGCCGGCAGTCCCGGCGGATAATGTCTGCACCAGGCCGCCCGACTGCCGCCAGTGCAACCGTATTCGTCTGACGGCCGACGGCAAATTCAAACCCTGCCTTTTTTCCGACCTCGAGATCGATGCCCGAACCGTGGGCGCCGAACGGGCCCTGCGGCTGGCGGTCGAAGGCAAGCCGGAGGCGGGGCAGGCGTGTTATAAAAGGGAAATGGTGCAAATTGGCGGTTAAAAAATTTAGTCATGTCGATAGGTCCGGTAAAGCAAAGATGGTGGATGTGGGGGATAAGCCGGTGGTTAAGAGAGTTGCAGTTGCCAGAGGTTTTATTTATTTAGCGAAAGAAACAATTAAACTGATCAAGGCCAATCAATTAAAAAAAGGGGATGTGTTAGCGGTCGCCAGGATCGCCGGGATCCAGGCGGCCAAAAAGACGAGCGAATTGATCCCGCTCTGCCATCCCCTGGCCATTGATGTGATCGATCTCGATCTGCAATATCAACAAAAAGGGCTGGCGATCGAAGCGACCGTAAGATCGACCGGCAAAACCGGGGTAGAGATGGAAGCGCTGACCGCGGTTTCGGTTGCGGCGCTCACTATCTATGACATGTGCAAAGCGGTCGATAAAAAGATGCGCATCGGGGAGATCTATTTATGGCAAAAATCAAAGCGGTCTGTTTGAGCCGGGACAAAGGCCGGAAGGCCGAGGTGGGAGAAGCCGAGCTCGTGGCCGGGTCAGGGGCGTTGGGCGATTTTCACGCCGGTTCGAAGAGGCAGGTGAGCCTGCTGGCCGAAGAGAGCATAAACATTATGAGAGAAAAGGGGCTGCGGTTGAAACCGGGCGATTTTGGCGAGAACATCGTGACTGAAGGGATCGACCTGAAAGCTTTGGGCCTCGGGACAAAATTATCGCTCGGCCGGGAAATTGAACTGGAGATAACCGAGATCGGCAAAGTTTGCCCCGAGCGGTGCGCCATATATTACCAGGCCGGCGACTGCATCATGCCGCGGGAAGGCGTTTTTGGCAAGGTCTTAAGAGGAGGGCTGATCAAAATTGGAGACGAGATCAGGCAGATTTAAGGCGGCGGTCTTAACGACCAGCGACAAGGGCTCAAAAGGCGAGCGGGAGGACAAGTCGGGCAAGATCATCATTGATCTGCTCAAGACCGCTCCTTTTGAGATCGTCCACTACGAGATGATCCCGGATGACCTTGAGACGATCAAGGAGCGTTTGATCAAGTTCTGCGACGAATTGAAGGTTGACCTGGTTTTGACCACGGGCGGCACCGGGTTCTCCGGGCGCGATAATACTCCCGAGGCCACCAGAGCAGTGATCGAAAAAGAAGTTCCGGGGATCCCCGAGGCCATGCGTTTTGAGGGGTGGAAAAAGACGAAGCGGGCCATGCTCTCGCGCGGGATCGCGGGTCTGCGCGGGCAGACCCTGATCATTAATTTGCCGGGCAGTTCAAGGGGGGCGCGGGAGTCGCTGGAAGCGATAATCGATGAACTGCCGCACGGGCTGGAAATGTTCGAAGGACGCGAGCATTGATGATCTTATTTGACCTGTTCTTTGCTTTTTTCAAGATCGGCCTGTTCGCGGTCGGCGGCGCCTATTCTTTCCTGCCGCTGATCGAAAAAGAAGTGGTCGAGAATTACCGGTGGCTGACCAAACCGGAATTCCTGGATGTCCTGGGAGCGATCCAGATCTTTCCCGGCGCCATTTCCATTAAATACGCCACATATACGGGCTATAAATTGGCTGGTATCCCCGGGGCGATCGCGGCCAATCTCGGCAATTTTGTCGCGCCGGCCGCCCTGATTATGGCCGCCGCGGCCCTCTACATTAAATATAAGGAATTTCCGCCGCTTAAAAACTCTTTTGCCATGATACAGTTAGTTGTCTTTGCCATGATACTGGCCGTCGCTTTCCGGGCCGTCGAAATGAAGGCGCTGCTGCAATTCCGGGGATTATTGGTGGCGGCGATCGCGTTCGTCTTGTTCGCTTTCACAAAAGTTCACCCGGCATTTATAATCGTTGGCGCCGGGATACTGGGGGCTTTGGGACTGTAATATGCTCTCGATCGATAAAGCCAGACAGGTCATATTAAACAACGTTAAAGAGACGCCGGCCGTGACGGTTGATCTCATGTCAGCCGCGGGAGCGTGTTTGGCCAAAGATATTTATTCCCCCCTGCCGATCCCGCTCTTTGACAACTCCGCTATGGACGGCTACGCGGTCAGGGCGGCCGACCTCCGGGGGGCTTCGCAAAAAAAATCGATCCGCCTTAAGATAATCGAAGAGATCCCGGCCGGACATATCCCGCGGCAACGGATAAAGAGAGGCGAGGCCGCTTTGATCATGACGGGAGCGATGTTCCCGGCCGGCGCGGATACCGTGGTTGTGGTTGAAGCCACAAAGCGGGAAGGCAAGTGGGTCCAGGTCTTTTGTGAAACGGGCAAGGGAGAAAATATCCGGAAAAAAGGCGAAGTTATACGGCGGGGAGAGCGGCTGCTTAAGGCCTGCACATTGATCCGCCCGCCGGAAGCCGCTCTGCTGGCGACGGTCAACAAAAAGATGGTTTCAGTTTACCGCCGGCCGAGGGTGGCACTCATTTCGACCGGCAGTGAAGTCGTGCCGCTGGGCCGGCGGCTCGGGCCGGGCCAAATCGTCGACAGTAACCGGTATGGGGTGATGCTGCAGTTAAAAGCTTGCGGGGCGGACGTGATCGATCTGGGGCTCGTGAGGGATGACCGAGAGGCGATAAAGAGAAAACTGATCAAAGGGATTAGGCGGGCCGATGTGGTCATTACGATTGGTGGCGTTTCGGTCGGGCAATGGGATTTTGTTAAAGAGGCCGTTGCAGGGCTGGGCCGGATTATTTTCTGGAAGGTCAAGATGAAGCCAGGCGGGCCGCTGACCTTTGGCAAGATCAGGGATAAATTGTATTTTGGCCTGCCGGGTAACCCGGTCTCGACGCTGGTGGTTTTCGAACAAATGGTCCGCCCGGCGCTCTTAAAGATGAGCGGCCGCCGGGATTACTTAAAACCGGTTTTTACCGCCGTGTTGGAGAGAGATTATCACGGCCAGGCGGGGAAAGTCCGGTTGGAGAGAATATTTCTTAGATATAAAAACGGCAAATATTTTGCCCGGCCGATGCGCTCGCTCGGCTCGGGCGATATGCGCTCTCTCACGGCGGCCAACGGGCTGATGATCGTGCCGGCCAATATTTCGCGCCTGCGTAAGGGGCAGCTCGTGTCGGCGCAGTTTATTGGCATATAAGTTAAACTTATAGTGAATAATAATTTTAAATGTTTTTATAACTACCGCGATCAGAAGACTGGGCGCGAGACCTTTTACATATTTATTCATATCGATTTTTCTTCTTTACCTTAAAAGTCTTAGGCCATTAATGATGACCAGTAATCCTCCTATCTCATTGATCAAAAGGCCGGGCACAAGCCCTATCCGGCCGAGAAGCGCCATGGGAACGAGAAAGCCAATTATCAAAAGTGAAATAAATATATTCCCCCTGATGTTGAGTACAGTTCTTCTGCCCAGGTCTATGACGTAAGGTATTTTCAAAAGATTATCCGACATAAGGATGATATCCCCTGTCTCAATGGCGACATCGGTCCCGGCGGCGCCCATCGCAATACCGAGGTCTGATGCGACCATGGCGGGCGCGTCATTCACGCCATCTCCTACCATAGCGGTTATTCCGTGGCGGCCTTTAATATTTTTGATCGCGCCAACCTTTTCTTCAGGCAGAAGCTGAGCCATGTATTCGTCAATGCCTGCTTCAGCCGCCATAACTTTTGCCACCTGCATATTGTCGCCCGTCAGCATAACCGTTGTTCTTATTCCGGCCTGTTTCAGTTTCCTCAAGGCATCCCGGGCCTCCGGCCTCAACTCATCTCTGGCGGCAATTATGCCCATTATCCGGCTTTTGCCGGTTAGGGCAATGACCGTCTTGCCTTCTTCTTCAAGCGCTTTGATCCTGTTTTCAGCCTCAGCGGAAAGAATGCCGAGCCGGCCGCACATGGTTTTGCTCCCAACGCGATAAATTTCATTGTTTATCTTAGCGGTAGCTCCTTGTCCCGGGATCGCCGCAAAATCTTCCAACTCTTGAATAGGGATATTTCTTTCTTTTGCTTTGTTTAAGACTGCCTCCGCCAGGATATGTTCGGAGCGGCTCTCTATGGACGCGGCCATGGACAGAAGCTCGTTTTCTTTTAACTCTCCCAGTGGGATCACATCCGTCACCAC
>JAGVQF010000018.1 GCA_020051815.1 Candidatus Saganbacteria bacterium
CCTCATTGGGCTGTAAAATAAAATCCTTGGACGACCTAGGGGCTTCCGCGGTGGAAATAAAATCGTTTTTCGAAGTGAACGGTATATATCTTAAGTCCTCGACCGTCCTGATCCGATCAGGGTTTATCTTGTGCTTGTCGAACAGGGCGCGGTAATAAGGGCTGAAGGCGTAGATCTGGTGCGCGATAAAATCCCGCAGTTTCCCATCCTGCATTTTCTTATGCTCCGCGCGGGACAGGCGGCCGATCTTTTCCCAGTCGTTCATACTCGCCTACATTATATTGTCAACCTGATATAAGTCAAGGATATTTTGTGTTAAAATATGTTTCACGCGCGCCCGTAGCTCAACTGGATAGAGTATTAGCCTCCGAAGCTAAGGGTTGTGGGTTCAAATCCCGCCGGGCGCATGTTTTATTTATGGATTTCATTAAATTCCTCGGTACCGCCGGCGCCCGTGTGGTCGTGGCCCGCCAGCTGCGCGCCTCGGGGGGCATCTGGCTCTCCCTTGACGGCACAAATCTCTTGATCGACCCCGGCCCCGGCTCGCTCGTCCACTGCTTCCGCTCCCGCCCCAAACTCGACCCCACCACCCTTTCCGGCATCGTCCTCTCCCACAAGCATCTCGACCACGCGGCTGATATAAATGTCATGATGGAGGCGATGACGATCGGCGGCAAGGAGAAGAGAGGGACCGTCCTCGTGCCGCAGGATGCTCTCTCCGGCAGCGATCCGGTCATATATAAATATGTAAGGCCCTACGTTAACAAAGTCAAAACTTTAAAGTCAAAAGTCAAATATACTATTGGCAATATCGAGATCGTTGCTCCCGTCAAGCATATGCACGGCGTTGAGACATATGGGCTTATTTTCAAAGGCAAAAAGCACACGATCGCCTATATTGCCGACACGAACTATTTCCCGGAGCTCGAGAAGAAATACTCTGGCGACATCCTGATCATCAGCGTTTTGAGCGTTAAACCCTCGGCCTTCCAGCATCTTTCGGTCGAAGAGATCAAGGGGATAATAAAAAAAGTGAAGCCCAAAACGACGATCCTCACCCATTTTGGCATGGGGCTGATCAAGGCCAAGCCCTGGCTGGTCGCGGCAGAGTTGAGCCGAGAATTGAAAACAAAAGTTATCGCGGCGAGCGACGGGCTACTTTTTCGGCTTGGCAGTCGTCGCACCGATCGATAGTTTAACTGGGAGCGTATACCGCCAAGCGATCTTAGTCGGTTCCGGCAATTTCCTTTCGCTGGGCTGACGAAATCCCGCCGCTTTTCCCCTGCTTGAGCCCTTCGTAAGCTCAGGGCAAGCGTGGCAATAAAATTGCTGGTATTTATTTAATGAGCGCAATCAATTCTTGGCCTCCAGACGAACGTCCAAGAGAAAAACTCTTAAAAATCGGAGCTGATGGGCTCTCCACCGCCGAACTGCTGGCCATTCTGCTGCGGACCGGGGTAAAAGGGGAAAATGCCGTTGAGCTGGCCCGTCATTTACTTATTAAATTCAAAGGCTTGCGTCAGCTTTTAAACGCCGACAATGAAAATCTAAAAGAAATAAAGGGGCTGGGGCCGACAAAAATCACGCAATTAAAAACCATTCTGGAACTTGCCCGGCGGTATCTCGAGGAAAAATTACAAACCAAGACAAAGCTTAATTCATCTGGAAGCCTTTATCGATTTCTGATTTTTTCAATGCGCGACCTGGATCACGAAATATTTAAAGTCATTTTTTTAAACGCGCAAAACGAAGTCCTTGAGCTAGAAACGGTTTCCCGCGGCAGCCTCACCGGCGGCTCGATCTATCCACGGGACATAATCATTTCGGCGTTGCGCCATAACGCCGTCGGCCTGATCTTCGCCCACAACCATCCCTCCGGTAATCCAAAGCCGAGTTTAAAAGACAAAAAAATGACGGCGAAATTTTTGATCATTTGCCGGCTGATGGAAATGCGCCTGCTGGACCACATTATAATCGGAGACAACCGCTATTACAGTTTCAGCGATCAGGGGCTGATTTAGAGCTTTTCGGTTTCCGCCGGCCGATTAACTCGTCCACGGAAAGCCCCAAAGCATCCGCGATTCCGACTATAATATCGATGCCAGGATTTTTAGTCCGGCCCTTTTCGATCGACAACAGATGCGAAGCCGAAAAAAGCCCATGGCTTTTAAGGACCAATTTTTCCCTCGACAACCCCACCCGTTTTCGATATTTCTTGATATTATCTCCGATATCCACGAAATGATTTTAACATCCGGCGCGGGACTTGACATTATGTTGGATTTAATATATTATATTTAATAGAACGCGTGATGAGAAAAATCGCCCTGATTGTCGAAAACAACCCTCTTTTCAGGCGTTTTCTGGAAGATATCCTCAGGCAAAACTGCCCGGCCTATGATTTTATCTTTGCGGAATCCGCCGGCTCGGCAATGCAAATAACCGAACAGCTGTCGGACCTGCGCGTCCTGGTTTCGGACCACAATCTTGGCGCCGGCCAAACCAATGGGTTCGAACTTGCCGAACAAATCAAGACCAGGCATCCGCAAGTACAAATTATCATAATTTCCTCCAGCGTTGATGAAGCTTTGTCGGCTGAAGCAAAACAGCGCGGTATTTTACATTGTGTGCCCAAATTTAACGGTTTATACGAATGGATCTCGTTATTGAACATCTTGTAAAAGGCTAAGCCCTAGTTCGTCGCAGGAGAGTTGAGCCGAGAATTGAAGACAAAAGTTATCGCGGCGAGCGACGGGCTGACATTCGATCTTTGATGCCCTTATTGGAACCTGCGACTGAACGTCGCGGTTCCACATTTTTCTCTCTCGCGAGGAAACCGCGAAGTTTATTCGCTGGTTTCCGAGCAACAATGCATTCTGGCTTTCCCATGCAAGTTAAAGCCGATCAGCCTCGATAAAACTTATAGAAGGGAAATGCTTCAAATTATTCAAACTTCAAAACCTGATATTTACTTTTTGGCCGTCCGGCCCGAGCACGCCAAGGACCCCGATGAATTCTGCCGGGTTAAGGGCGTCAAAATAGAAGCGCGTGAAAATTCGGCGGGCACACCATTGATCGAAGGAGAATTGCTGACACTGAACCGGTTATACCAGGGCCAGGCCTATCACGGTTAATAAGTCGTAAAACTCCGGCTGGCCAGGATCGCCCCGTCTTTTGTTTCCACCCGCACTTCCCACTTGCCAGTCCTAATACCGTCCAAACTAATGTAGCTGTAAGTATCGGCGGTGCGATTGCGCACCGTCAGATCGATCTCGGCAACAACCCGGCCGCCCGGAGCGACCCAGACATGCTTGATGGCCTGCGGCACGATCTCGCTCGAAATCCTGGTACAGCAATAGATCGTTGGGTTTGTTTCGACCGCAACCTCCAGGAGGTCATCGATCGGCCGGCTATATTCGTCGATGCCGCTGGCGATCACTATCTTCTCGACTTTTATGCCCGCGGATGCCGGCACCGGCTCGCTAACCTGGATAGTTGAAGTTGTCACGGCAGAACTCGTTGTTCCACCGAGCGAAGTCGAGGTGGTCGATTCGGCTGAAACTAGCAGAGTCGTAGTAGTTGTGGTAACCGGTTTGTTGATCTGGTATTCCAGCCACTGGCCGACGGCGGAGACAACAGTAATTATCAAGACCGCGACGAGAATGATGGCCAGGAAGATCATGGCATACGGCCATTTCGGCTCCCTTTTTCTCGCGTAACCGGCAAATCTTACCATTTTGCAATCCTGTTCGTGAGCGTCCCTATCCCCTCGATCTCGACCCTCACCTCGTCACCAACCTGCATCGGGCCGATCCCCGCCGGCGTCCCGGTCAGGATCACATCCTCCGGCTCAAGCGTCATGACCTGTGATATAAAAGAAACGAGATAATTTGCTTTAAAAATAAGATTAGACGTATTGGACGATTGCTTGAGCTGGCCGTTTAAAAAAAGTTTGATGCTCAAATTATCCGGAGAAATGCCGGAGACGATCTTCGGGCCAAGCGGGCAGAAAGTGTCAAAGCCCTTAGCCCGCGTCCACTGCCCGTCCAATCTTTGCAGGTCCCGCGCCGTCACATCGTTGCCGCAGGTGAAGCCCAGGATATGCTTGGACGCCTCTTTTTCGCTGACATTTTTGATCCGGTCTTTGATGACGACCGCTAGTTCCGCTTCGTAATGCAGTTCATTGGTTTGTCGCGGATAAATTATTTCATCATTATTAAAGATCACGGTACTGGGCGGTTTCAAAAATAAAATTGGGTTCGCCGGGAGCTTCTCCTTCATCTCACCGGCGTGGTCGCGGTAATTTAGACCGACGCAGACAATTTTGGAGGGTTTTAGTTTTTTCATGGTTAATAATTAAATCTCTTTTGCCATTTAAAAATCGGGATCCAAAACAAAAATGAATTTTTTCCCTTGGCTGGCCTTCTTCAAGATCTGCTTTTTCTCAAGGGCCAGGAGATCGGTCCGGGCGGTCTGGTAAACGACCTTGAATAA
>JAGVQF010000157.1 GCA_020051815.1 Candidatus Saganbacteria bacterium
ACTGACGATATCTGCTACATCAGGGACGGCGGTGTGACGCGCACGGCCAAAGACAATGAGGAAAAAGAGATCACCAATCCCTGGTCAGGCAAGGGTTTGAACAAGAGGCAGATCAGATCGCTCCAGATCATCGGCGAACACGGGCTGATCACCAATCGCGAATATCGCGAGGCCTTCAACGTTTCGCACAAAACCGCCCATCTGGAATTGACGATGCTGGAGGATAAAAAACTGTTGAAATCCGAAGGCGCCGGACGGTCGACTCGCTATATACTTTCTCAACCGCTCGAACAATAAGGCAGTAAATTTGGGCAAGGGTTAGGAAGCTAGTTTGGTTTTTGGGTTTAGTCGTTTGGCCTAACCACCCCTTACCAGTTTCTATACCAGCATCTAAACCCTCCCCCAACAACCAACAATTAAAGCGTCCTTTTCTCCCCTATCCTGTGGACTTTAATTAAATTAGTCGTTCCCGGAATATTGACCGGCACTCCCGCAGTAATTACCACCGGCTCATTCAACTTCAATATGCCGGCCGCCATGATCGCTTTTTCCGTCTTCAAGATCATCTCGTCGGTATCGCGGAAAGTGCCGATCTTGAGCGGCCTGACCCCGAAGTACAAAGCCAACCTTCTCAACGTGCGGTCATTCGTCACCACCCCCAGGATCGGGATATCGGGGCGATGCTTCGAAACCCGCAGGGAGGTCGAGCCGGTCTCGGTAAAGGTGATGATCGCCTGCGCTTTTACGACCTGCGCCAGCACGCAAGCCGCGTGGGCTACCGCCACATCGATATTGCCGTCGGCCATGATCGAGCGCGGCTCAAACTTCATTTTGCCCTCAACTTCCATAGCGATCTTCCCCATCATCTCGACCGTTTCGACCGGATAAGCGCCGATCGAGGTCTCTTCGGAGAGCATGACGGCATCGGTGCCGTCAAAGATGGCGTTGGCCACATCGGAAACTTCGGCGCGGGTCGGCGCCGCTTCTTTGACCATCGACTCGAGCATTTGCGTAGCAACAATGACCGGTTTTTCCATGATCTGGCAGGTTTCGATGATCTCTTTCTGAATGACGGGCACTTTTTCGAGCGAGATCTCGACGCCAAGGTCGCCGCGCGCGACCATGATCGCGTCGGAAACTTCGACGATCGACTTAAGATTTTTGACCGCTTCCGCCTTCTCGATCTTGGCCACAACGGGGATCCTGGCCTTTTTATTTTGCAGCATCTTTTTTAAGCTAATGACATCGGACGCTTTTCTGACAAATGAAAGTGCCAGGTAATCGACCTGCTGTTCGATCGCCCAGGCCACGTCGGCCTTATCCTTGGCTGTCAGAGAAGGCAGATCGAGGTCGGTTTGCGGCAGATTAACGCCCTTGTGCTCGCCGAGCGGCCCGCCCGAAATAACAAGGCATTCAACATCACCGCCAGCTTTGCCGATGACCTTCAATTTTATCGTGCCGTCGACCAAAAGGATGAGCTCACCTTTTTTCACGGTCGAAATGACACCGGGAGGCGAAACCGAGATGATCTTTTCATCACCCGGGATATCGCGTGAAGTGAGAATGATCTTCGTTCCCGTCTTGACGTCGATCTTTGTTTCTTTGAGAAGTCCGGTCCTGATCCGCGGCCCCTGCAGATCGACCAGGATCGCGGTCTCGCTACTCAACGCCCTTATCATTTTGATGCGTGCCGCGTGTTCAGTGTGCGTGCCGTGGGAAAGATTAAGGCGGGCAACGTTCAGCCCGGCGGAGATCAGTCTTTTTAAAACCTTCGGCTCGTCACAGGCCGGCCCCAGCGTGCAAACTATTTTTGTCTTTCTCATGATCGTCACCACTCTCCCACTTCGACCATAAAACAGGCGTTAGCCGTCACTTTGATATCATATTCTTTGGCTTTTTTAATGGCTGATTCGGATTCAGAGCCCGGCTGCATCCAGATCTCTTTAATGCCGAGATCGCGGCAATCATCAACGACCCGCTCGGTCACTGCCGAGGGGACGACGGTGATCACCAGCTCCGGCCGGGGCAAAACCTCCTTGAGGGTTTTAAACGTCTTTTGTCCATTGACTTCGATGCCGCGGGGATTGACCCCCGTCACTTTATAACCAGCCGCCAAAAGATCGGTAAAGATCCGGTAGCCGAATTTTTCCGGCCGATCCGAGACACCGATAACCGTGATGTTCATATTTTTGTAGCTCATATTGCAACCAACCGTAAAACCCCCGACTGAAGTCGGGGGAATAATTCCCCACACTTTAGTGTGGGGTTACAACTCATAACCACCCTCATATTATTACAGTACATTATAATCGATAAACTTTACAAGTCCAGCCGTTTGAGATAAAATGGGTCAAGAAAACATGGAAAGGATCTTAAAATGAGAAAACCAATAATGGCCGGCAACTGGAAGATGTATAAGACCCCGACCGAAGCCGAGGATTTTGTTAAAGCCCTCGCCCCGCAGGTCAAGGATGTCCAGGATAAGGTTATCTTGCTTTGCGCTCCCGCCACCGCCCTGCAGAAACTAAGCGAGGCCGCCGTCGGCACCAATATCTTCATCGGCGGAGAGAACCTCTTTTGGGAAGACGAAGGAGCCTTTACCGGCGAGATATCGGCACCGATGCTCAAAGCGGTCGGCTGCTCATACGTCATCATCGGCCACTCCGAGCGGCGCCAGTATTTTGGCGAGACGGATGAAACGGTCAACAAAAAGCTCAAGGCCGCCATCAAACACAATTTGAACGCCATCGTCTGCGTCGGGGAAACCCTGGTCCAGCGTGAAGCGAACGAAACATTCAAGGTTATTGAGAAACAGATCAAAGATGGCTTAAGTGGACTCGCGACTCGCGACTGGGGACTCGTAACAATTGCCTACGAACCCGTCTGGGCGATCGGAACAGGGAAAACCGCCAGCCCTGAACAGGCCCAGGATGTTCACGCGCATATCAGAAAGCTGTTGCCGAAAGAAATCGGAAATGATGTCCGCATCCTCTACGGCGGCTCGGTCAAGCCGGAAAACGTCAAAGAACTGATGGCCAAGCCCGATATTGATGGCGGTCTCGTCGGCGGGGCCGCGCTCAAGGTTGAAAGTTTTGTCAAGCTGATCAAATATTAAAGGAGCTGTAAATGACTGCAGGGAAAGCCCTAACGATCAAAGAGCAAACATTGCTTGATTCACTTAAGAGAGCCTCCAGACAAAGTCCGGCCGAAAAAATTAAACTGTCATTAAAACTCTCGAACTTCTGTTTTAAATTATTTGACGCGGCAAATCGCAAGGGCAAATGAAAGACCTGGAAAAAGAGCTGAAAGTCCTTTCGGCGGAGCTGGCCAAACTCCGGAAAGAAGGAAAACTAACCGGCTTTAGTTTGATCGGAGCCCTGGCCGTTTCCGCCCATGCTCGGCCCAGAGCGACGCAGGATATTGATTTCATGGTTTCCGCCGAACGAGACTTCTTCTTCAGGACATTCCCAAAAATACTTGAAAAAAAAGGCTACCTGGTAAAAGTTTTTCGCGGCGCTCTTGACGACCCGATAAACGGCCTGATCCGGATCTACGATAAAGATGAGGCCGAATTGGCCGATATTATCCCTGTTTTTTGGAAATGGCAGGATGAAATAGTGGCTGCCGCGGAAGAGATCGCTTTATCAGGCATCAAACTCCCCGTAGCCCGGGTTGAAGATTTGATTGTCCTGAAACTTAAAGCAGGCGGCCCTCAGGACTTGATCGATGTTGAAGAATTAATCAAAGCCGCTAAAATATCGAAGAAGATGGATAAAAAAAGATTGAGACTTTTAGCCGGACGAGCTAAGGTCGACAAAAAGCTCAAGATTGTCGCCGCCAAAACAGGGCTATCGATTTAAATTATAAGCCTATCTATGGCGGCGGCCGAATCTCCTGCCTAAATGCAGAGAACTGCAACTGCTGGAAATGACTTCAGATTTTATGTTTTCCTAAAAAGCTTTATCTAAAAGTTTCACTTCTTGAACGCCGCCCAATATTTGTATATAATAGTAAAAGGTCCAAAAAAGAAAGGGAAGTGTTTAAAATGGCAAAGAAACTGTATGAGGAATTAGGTCTCGTAAATACCAGGGAAATGTTCAAGAAGGCGATGGCGGGGAAATACGCGATCCCGGCGTACAATTTTAACAATATGGAGCAGCTGCAGGCGATCATCGGCGGCTGTGCCGAGAGCAAGTCGCCCGTCATATTGCAGGTCTCTTCCGGCGCCAGGAAATACGCCAACCAGACCCTGCTCTACTGGATGGCCAAGGGCGCGGTCGAAATGGCCCGCAAGGACCTCAAAAGCGATATTCCGATCTGCCTTCATCTCGACCACGGCGACACCTTTGAGCTGTGCAAATCGTGCGTTGACCATGGCTTTTCTTCCGTCATGATCGATGCCTCCCATTTACCGTATGATGGCAATGTCGCCCTCACCAAACAAGTTGTTGACTACGCCCACCAGTTTGACGTCACCGTTGAAGGTGAATTGGGGGTCCTGGCAGGGATAGAAGACGAGGTTTCCGCTGAAAAGCACACCTACACCGATCCCGCGCAGGTCGAAGATTTCGTTAAAAAGACCGGAGTTGATTCCCTGGCTATTTCGATCGGCACCTCGCACGGCGCCTATAAGTTCAAACTCAAACCGGGCGAATCCGTCCCCCCGCTCCGCTTTGACATCCTTGAAGAATGCGAAAAGCGTTTGCCTGGTTTCCCAATCGTGCTGCACGGCGCCTCATCCGTATTACAAGAGTATGTCGCGATGATCAATAAATTCGGCGGCAAGATGGAGAACGCGGTCGGCGTGCCAGAGGAACAGCTCCGGCGCGCGGCCAAGTCCGCCGTCTGCAAGATCAATATCGACAGCGACGGGCGCCTCGTCGTGACCGCCGTCATCAGAAAAGTCTTCTCGGAACAGCCGTCGGAATTCGATCCGCGCAAATACCTGGGCCCGGCGCGCGAAGAGCTCAAGAAAGTCATCATCGCCAAGAATACGAATGTGTTAGGTTCAGCGGGAAAAGCGTAATGAAAATAAAGTTTAACGGCAAAGAGATCAATATTCGGAGAATCGGTATCTTAACCGGCGGCGGCGACTGCGCCGGGCATAATGCGGTGATC
>JAGVQF010000061.1 GCA_020051815.1 Candidatus Saganbacteria bacterium
AGATCGAAAAAGAGTTGCACCGCGAGGCCGGCCGCGAGGTCATGACCGCCAAGATCGGCGAGCTGGTCATGGAAAAACTGCAGGCGGCGGACAAAGTCGCCTACATCAGATTTGCTTCAGTCTACCGCAAGTTTGAACACGTCTCTGAATTCCTGAAAGAAGTCAAAGAACTGACCGCAAGTTAAGAGAAGGGGGAAAAGACAATGAGTCCAGTGCTGGAAGATGAAAAAAAGAAAGTGAGCGACCTGCCTGCCGGCAGGCAGGATTCGACGGACCTGGCCCTGTTCGTCCGGACATCGGGCGATGACATAGTTGGCTGGGACCGGGAAAAGATTGTCGACGCCCTGGTGCGCGAGACCGAGCTCAACCGCGAGATTGCCGAAGAGATCGGGATCGAAGTTGAGAACCAGATCAAGAGCTTAAAGATCGCTTCGGTCACGGCGCCGCTGGTGCGCGAGCTGGTCGACGTCAAACTGCTCGAGTTTGGCCTTGAAGAAGCCCGCCGCCGGCACACCCGGCTGGGTTCGCCTTTATATGATGTCAAGAATATCATCTTCAACCCCAACAAAGAGAATGCCAACGTGCCGCACGGCCCGGAAGCGACCAACCTGACGCTGGCCGAGAATATCAAGAAAGAATTCGCCCTCCTGCACGTCTTTACCCAGGATATCGCCGATGCCCACATGCGCGGCGACATCCACCTCCATGACCTCGGCTTTATCGACCGGCCCTACTGCAGCGGCCAGTCGGTTGAATACGTCAAAAAATTCGGCCTCGACCTGCCCAACGCCCTCTCGATCGCCAAACCGGCCAAACACGCCGAGGTTCTTTTAGCCCAGATGGTCAAGTTCTCGGCCGCCCTCCAGGGGGTCTTTGCCGGCGCCATCGGTTGGGACGCGGTCAACGTTTTCTTTGCGCCGTTCCTCGTCGGCATGTCGGATAAGGAGATCGAACAGATCGCCCAGATGATGATCTACGAATACAGCCAGCAGGCGGTGGCGCGCGGGGGACAAGCGATCTTCTCCGACATCAACCTCTACTGGGAAATGCCCAAACACTTTGAGAACGTGCCGGCCATGGGCCCCGGCGGACAGTACACCGGCAAAAAATACGGCGATTATCTTGACGAATCCCAGCGCTTTGTCTGGGCGCTCTTTAATGTATATAAGGAAGGCGACGGCTCGGGCCGGCCTTTCTTCTTCCCCAAGCCGCTCGTCCACATGACCGAGAAGTTCTTTAACACGCCGCGCCACGAGGAATTCCTGCGGCACATCTCGGAGGTGGCGGCCGAGATGGGCAACACCTATTTTGTCTTTGACCGGGGCGAGACGGCCAAGATCTCCGAATGCTGCCGGCTCTCGTTCAAGCTGGAGCAGTCAGACCTTGACGACGCCAAAGAGCCCTGGCGGATGCGCTATTCCGCCCTCCAGAACGTGACGGTCAACCTGCCGCGGCTGGCTTTTAAGGCCAGCGGCTCCTCATCCCGCCTCTTTGACCTGATCGAACAGGCGCTCGAGCTGGCGGCGCGCGCCCACGTCCAGAAAAAGGAATTTATCACCGAGATACTGGCCGCCGGCAACAAAGGCCCGCTCTCGCTCCTCGCCATGCAGCGCGACGGCACGCCCTATCTGCGGATGTTTCGCGTCAGCTATCTGATGGGTATCCTGGGCCTCAACGAGCTGGTCGAGGCGCACATCGGCCAGGAGCTCCACGAAAGCAATGAGGCGCTCAAACTCGGCCTCAAGGTCATTTCCGTCATGAAGCTGAAATGCGAGGAGCTCACGAAGCGCTACGGCATGCACTTTGTCCTCGAGCAGACGCCGGCCGAGTCGACCGCCTACCGCTTTGCCAAGCTTGACCTCAAGCATTATCCGAAATTCGCCGGCCGCGTGATCAAGGGTGACAAGCAGACGGGGGAGGTCTACTATTCCAACTCGACCTACTTCAATGTCTCGCACCCGATGAACCCGGTCGACCGCGTCAGGCAGGAAGGGCTCTTCCATCCGCTGATCGACGCAGGCGCCTTGACCCATGTCTGGCTGGGCGAGAGCCGGCCGAACGCGGAGTCGATCGCCAATTTCGTCATCAAGACGTTCCGCGAGACCCAGAACGCCCAGATCGCCTTCTCGCCCGAGTTCACCTCCTGCAATGCCTGCGGCAAGATAGCGCGCGGCCTGCGCCCCGCCTGCCCGCACTGCCAGTCGGATAATATCGAGGGGATCACGCGCATCACCGGCTATTTCTCGCGCATCACCGGCTGGAACAAGGGCAAGACCGGAGAGCTCAAGGATAGGTTCAGAAGCAATGAATACTTTACTCGCTGAACGAAAAGTAGAAGAGGCGACCGACCTCTCGGTCTTTGTCCGCACCTCGACCGACGACATTGTCGCCTGGGACAAGGATAAGATCGTCGAGGCGCTGGTGCGGGAGACTGGCCTGAAAGAGGAGATCGCGGGGATCATCGCCATCGAGGTCGACAAGCAGATCAGGGCGATGTCGATCAAGACGATCACGGCGCCGCTGGTGCGCGAACTGGTCGACGTCAAGCTCCTGGAATACGGGTTGGAGGAGGCGCGCCGCAAGCACACGCGCCTCGGCGTGCCACTCTACGACGTCAACAAGATCATCGCCCACAAGAACAAGGAGAACGCCAACTCGCCGCACTCGCCCGAGGCGACCAACCTGACACTGGCCGAGAATATCAAAAAGGAATACGCCCTGCTCAATGTCTTTTCGCTGCCGGTGGCCGATGCCCACATGAACGGCGACCTCCACCTGCACGATCTCGGTTTTGTCGACCGGCCCTATTGCAGCGGCCAGTCGATCGAATACGTCAAAAAGTTCGGCCTCGACCTGCCGGACGCCGGCCGCCTGGAAAAACCGGCCGAGCATGCCGACGAACTGGTCTCGCAGGTCGTCAAGTTCTCGGTGGCGCTCCACGGCTACTTTGCCGGCGCGATCGGCTGGGACGCGGTCAACCTATTCCTTTCGCCTTTCCTCGAGGGGATGAACTATGAAGAGATAAAGAAAACCGCGCGCAAGCTGATCCTCGAATTCGCGACGGTGGCGGTCTCCCGCGGCGGGCAGGGGCTCTTTTCCGATCTTAATATTTACTGGGAAACGCCCAAACATTTTGAAGCGGTGCCGGCCATGGGCCCGGGCGGGCAGTACACCGGCAAAACCTACGCCGATTACCTGCCGCAGGCGCAGGCCTTTGCCCAAGCGATGTTTGAGGTTTACAAAGAGGGCGATGGGGCCGGCCGGCCGTTCTTCTTTCCCAAGCCGCTCGTTCATATCACGGAAAAATTCTTTGCCACCCCCGGCCACGAAGAATTTTTAAATCTCATCTCGGAGGTGGCGGCCGACAAGGGCAACACCTATTTTGTTTTCGACCGGGGCGAGACGGCCAAGATCTCGGAGTGCTGCCGGCTGGCTTTTAAGCTCGAATACTCGGACCTGCAGGACGCCAAGGAGCCCTGGCGCATGCGCTACTCGGCCATCCAGAACGTGACGATCAATCTCCCGCGCATCGCCTATCTGGCCGAAGGTGATACCGACAAGTTATTTAAAGAGATCGAGAACAAGCTGACAGTCGCGGCGCTGGCCCACCGCGAAAAGCGAACATTCATCGAGGCGCTGCTCAAAGAAGGCTCCGAAGGGCCGCTGGCTTTGCTGGCCGGCCAGCGCGACGGGGAATCCTATCTGCGCTTGAGGCGGGTGACACACCTCGTCGGCATCCTCGGTTTGAACGAGATGGTCCAGTTCCACACCGGGCAGGAGCTGCACGAGAGCCCGGCGGCGCTGAAATTGGGCCTCAAGATCATCTCGTTCATGAAACTAAAGTGCCAGGAGCTCTCGGACAAGTTTGACCTCCACTATGTGCTGGAGCAGACCCCGGCCGAGTCGACCGCCTACCGGTTCGCCCGGCTCGACATGGAGCATTTTCCGGAGCAGACGGCAAAGGTGATCAAGGGCAATCCCGGCACCAAAGAGATCTACTACACCAACTCGACCTATTTTAACGTTAACGTCCCGATGAGCCCGATCGATAAGGTCAAGCAGGAGGGGCTCTTCCATCCGCTGATCGACGCGGGGGCGCTGACTCACCTCTGGCTGGGTGAAGCCCGGCCCGACGCCGCTTCGATCGCCAACTTTGTTATCAAGACTTTCCGCCAGACGGAGAACGGCCAGATCGCTTTCTCGCCGGAATTCACCGTCTGCACTGACTGCGGCCGCACCGCGCGCGGCCTGCACGAAAAATGTTCTTATTGCGGCTCGGCCAAGATCGAGGGGATCACCCGGATCACCGGCTACTTTTCGCGGATCCCGGGCTGGAACAAGGGGAAGATCGCGGAGTTAAAAGACCGGTATCGGTCGGCAATTTAGCGAGGAGGAAATATCATGGAAGTAAAAGTTTTCGGCAAACCGGGCTGTGAATACTGCAAGACGACAATGAAGAAGTTTGAAACATTTATGGGCCGCTGGAATATTGAAGATTCAAAGGTCAAGCTCTCGTTCTTTGACATGGAGACCGTTGACGGGCTGGCCGAGGGGGCTTTTTACAGCGTGACCAAGATCCCCTCGACGGTCATTGAAAAAAACAGCGATATCTTAAAGCGCTGGGACGGGGTCGTGCCGCTCTCCGAAGAGTTCAAAGAATTCTTTGCTGATTTTTCCGGCCCGGCCAACAAGCTCGCAGTAAACTAATTACCTGGGTCCGACCACGATAGCGTTGCTGACCTTTTGCTCGTAGCCGGTCGCCGGCCGGTTGACGACAGTGCCGTCGATCCACATGGCGGTCGAGCCGCCGCCGTCGAGGTTCATGGCTTCGACCGCGCCCAGGCTGGCCATGAGATCAGCTAATTCTTCCAGCGTCACCCCGATACTGCTTTTATCATTGCGGGCCGACTTTTCCCGCGGCAGGCCGTCAACCGTGACCAGCAGTAATTTCCCCTCTTTAGTGACGCCGGCCGCCGTGCGGGCGGCTCGCCCCCGGGCGATATCCGACTTGAATTTTTCTTCGTTTTTTGAGACATAGACGACGCCATTCTTGAGCAGGCGCGGGCCGCCGGAGATCATGTGGCGGATCGGGCCGGGGTTCGCGGTAAATGGAATGATTTTGATGTGGAGGTCGATCTTGTCGCCGGCTTTGACGTTGTCGTGAATGAATTGCGCGACCGGCCCGCTCACCGAGATACAATAACCATCCTGTGGAATCGTTGAGTTGCCAAGCCTGATCTCTTTGACGACCGAGCCGGCGATGATGAGTTCGACCCCATCAGAGTTTGTGCCCGTCTGCTCGCCCCAGGCCGGGGTGTAGAGAATGATCGAGCCGTTTTCCCGGCCCTGATTGACGCCGGTAATATTGTATTTCACGCCTCTGGCCGTCAGAAAATAACAATCGATCATGACATTGTCAATATAGGTTTTCCTGTCATCACTTAAAATGAGCGCCGTCCGGTCGTAGATCGGCGTCGAGACAAGTTCCTTATCGATCAGGAGCGAGCCCAAGGGTTTGCCGGTATAGGCGAAATAAGTGCCGTTGACGGCGGCGACGGCGCGTTGTTCCTCGGCGATCTGGCTGACCCGGGCCCGGAAGAAATGCGGATCGGCGCCGGTCTCTTTCCAGGGATTGAGAATGTTGACGAAGGACTCGAGGACATTGGGCTTGTTCTTGCGGGCGAGCGCGGGATAGACATCGGCTTTGCCTGGATCGATCTTGAGGACGTGCGCGTTAACGCGTCCCTTTTCGCTCCCTTTGGAGACGATCAGGTGCTCGACGCCGTCAATGATCGTGCCGCCGGAAATGACGTTAGTAAAGGCCCGGTCAAAATCGATGATCAGCCGGTTGGGGTCGCCCAGAGAGAAAATATTGTAGGGGACCGGCTCGGCCAGCGGCACGGTGATCTTGAGGCCGCTGTCTTCCTTTTCCACCTCAATATATTTGACGACCATATCGCTGACTTCGACATAATTCTGGATGTCAGGGGAGGCCTCGGTGTTTTGGAGGCGAATGACGATCTTTTCTTTCGATTCTTCGAGCGTATAGATGAAGTCGCCGTCAAGATCGAAGACGGCGCGCATTTTGTCCGGATAAAATCCAAGCCGGACCTTTTCCAGCCTGTTCGCCCCGCTTTCGGCCGCGGAGAAAAGCAAGAAGAGAAGCAGAAAAAAAACGATCTTTTTCATGTTGAAAAACAAAATCACCGGTAGTATTATAACACAGTCATGTCGGAACAAAGGCCCAGGGAAAAATGGGGGACAAAGCTCGGCGTCATTATGGCGGTGGCCGGGTCGGCCGTCGGCCTCGGCAATTTTCTGCGCTTTCCGGTGCAGGCCGTCCAGAACGGCGGCGGCGCTTTTATGATCCCATATTTTGTTTCTCTGCTTTTACTCGGCATCCCCCTGATCTGGATCGAGTGGGCGATCGGCCGCTACGGCGGGCTTTTCGGCCACGGCAGCGCGCCTTTTATTTTTGACAAACTCTGGAAGAACCGCGTCCTGAAATACCTGGGGGTCATCGGCGTCTTTGGCCCGGTCGTCATCTTTATCTATTATGTCTATATCGAATCGTGGCTGCTCGGCTACGCTTTTTTTGCCGTGTCCGGTAAATTGCTGGCCCTCTCGACGCCGGAGGCGATGAAGGGCTTTCTTTTGACCTATCAGGGTCTTAGCCCCGGCAGCAACCTTTGGACCGCCTATATATTCTTTTTGATCACCTTTGCTGTCAACACTTGGATCTTGTATCGCGGGCTAAAAGGCGGGATCGAATGGCTCTGCAACTGGGCGATGCCGCTGCTTTTTGTCTTTGCGATCGTGGTGGCGGCACGGGTCCTGACGCTGGTGGTCACCGATCCCGCGCACCCTGATTGGAACATCATCAACGGGCTCGGTTTTTTGTGGAACCCGGATTTTTCCGTGCTGGGTGACTCCAAGGTCTGGCTGGCGGCGGCCGGCCAGATCTTTTTCACTTTGAGCGTCGGTATCGGCGCGATCCTGACCTACGCCAGTTATCTTTCGCACGGCGACGACGTCGTCCTTTCGGGCACGACCGCGGCGGCGACCAACGAGTTTGCCGAAGTGATCCTGGGCGGCTCGATCGTTATTCCGGCGGCCTTTGCTTTCTTCGGGCCGGTGGGGGCGGCGCAGGCGGCCGGCAGCGGGGCGTTCAACCTCGGCTTTGTCACGATGCCGTTGATCTTTGGCCGGATACCGCTGGGTGAATTATTCGCCCTGCTTTGGTTCCTGCTCCTCTTTTTGGCCGGCATCACTTCTTCGGTCTCTCTGGCCGAGCCGGCGATCGCCTTTGTCCGGGACGAATTCAACCTGGTCCGCAGCCGGGCGGTCTCGTTTTTTGCGGTTGCCACTTTTATCCTCTGCCAGCCGGCGATCTTTTTCCTCGGCCGCGGCGTAGTCGACGAGCTTGATTTCTGGGCCGGGACTTTTTGCCTGGTCGTTTTTGCCCTGGCCGAGACGATCATTTTTGTCTGGCTCTTCGGCCTGGACCGGGCCTGGGAAGAGATACACCATGGGGCGGAGCTCCGTATCCCGCGCTTTTACCGGTTCATCATGAAATATGTCACGCCGCTCTTTTTGATCTTTATTCTCGGCTTCTGGCTCATCCAACAGGGCTGGCCGACGCTCATGATGCACGGGGTTTCGCCCGATAACGTCCCGTACGTTCTGGCCACACGGCTGGGGCTTGTCGCTTTGTTTATTGGGATTGCGGGGCTGGTGCGGCTGGCTTATTACCGGAGAAAGACGGCATGAATATCTGGGGCTGGATCTTTTTTCTCGTCTCCTGGGGCTTTATCCTGGGGCTGACCGCGTTTTGTTTCTGGCGCGTCCTAATCGAGCCGGAAAAAGATCTATAACTTTTTCAATTTGTCGAGGATATCCTTGATGACCCACTCCGGTGTCGAGGCCCCGGCCGTGATGCCGACCTTTTTCTTGCCGGCCAGCCATTTTAAATTAAGCTCCGCGACTGTCTCGATCTGATGCGTCTCTGTCCCGGTCTTCGCGCAGAGTTCCGTCAGCCGCTTGGTGTTGGCGCTTAATTGATCGCCGATAACGAGGACGAGATCGACCTTGCGCGCGAGCTCGATCGCCGCGCTCTGCCGCTTGGTCGTGGCGCCGCAGATCGTGTCATATTCTCTGACATCTCCGACGATCTTTTTAAGCGCGCTCACCATGGCGGCGAAATGCGCTTCGGGCTGGGTTGTCTGTGCCAAAATACCGACCGGTGTTTCGGGCGCGAGACCAAGCCTTTCCAGGTCTTTCTGCTCTTCGACCACCACGGCTTTGCCGCCGCTCCAGCCGACGATCCCCTTGACCTCGGGATGACCCTTATCCCCGACGATGATGACCAGGCGCCCCTCGTCGGAAAATTCTTTGGCGATCTTTTGCGCCTTCTTGACCCAGGGGCAGGTGGTGTCAATAACCTCCAGCCGCTTGCCTTTGGCCTTCTCATAGACATCCGGAGCAACGCCGTGGGCTGAAATGATGAGGATGCCCTTAGCGCCCGTCGGTATTTCCGAGATGTCGGAGACGGTTTTGACGCCGAAACTTTTCAGGCGCTCGACGACCAGTTTGTTGTGGACGAGGTTGCCCAGCATATAGGCCGACTTTGACGCTTCGGCGGTCTCAAGCGCGATGCGGAAAGCGCGCTCGACTCCCACGCAGAAACCGGAGTGGAGGGCGATAAGGATTTCCATCTTAGCGCGAACTGATCCCGGCGTCCTTTAGCCGCTTGATGGCTTCGGCGATCTTTTCCTTTGGCAGGGTGATGGCTAATCGGACGTAGCCCTCGCCGGCGGCGCCGTAGCCGCTGCCCGGCACAACGAGAATGCCGCATTTATCCAGGAGTTTCTCGGTGAATGACGCCGAGGTTTCGCCTTTTGGCACGGGGACCCACATATAGAACGTGGCTTTGGGCTTTTCGAGCTGCCAGCCCAGAGAATTCAAACCGTCGATCAGAATATTTCTGCGTTCTTCAAATATCTTGCGGTTCTGTTCGACGCTCTCCTGTGGGCCGGTCAGCGCTTCGATGGCGGCGAACTGGATGGCTTTGAAGGCGCCGCTATCGACATTCGATTTGATCGTGGCCAGCGCCTGCACGGCTTCTTTGTTGCCCACCGCCATGCCGATCCGCCAGCCGGTCATGTTGTAGGTTTTCGAGAGCGAATGGAACTCGATGGCGACATCTTTGGCTCCCGGAATTTCCAGCACACTGCTCGGTTTATAACCATCGTAGCCCATCTCGGAATAAGCGAGATCGGAAACGAGCAGAAGATCATTTGCCTTAGCGAATTTTACGCATTTTTCCAGAAAAGCTTTGTCGCAGACGGCGCCAGTCGGATTATTGGGATAGTTAATATATAAGAGTTTGGCTTGTTTTAGAATATTGGCCGGGATAGCATCGAGATCGGGCAGGAATTTATTTTGCCCGGTCAGGGGTATGAGGTATGGGGTACCGCCTGCCAGAGTCGTACTGATCTTATAAACGGGGTATGAGGGATCGGGTATGAGGGCAACGTCGCCCGCGTCGATAAAACATAAAGGCAAATGCGCCAGCCCTTCTTTTGAGCCGATCAGAGCGCAGACCTCATCCCGCGGGTTTAATTCCACCCCGAACCGTTTTTGGTACCACTTGGAAACAGCTTTGCGGAAGACGAACTCGCCTTTGGAAGTCGGGTAATTAGCCGCTTCTTTGGTATCGAGCACTTCCCGCATCTTTTTGATAATGTGGGGCGGAGTGGGTAGATCGGGGTCGCCGATACCAAAGTCGATGACATCGAGCCCTTTTTTAACCAGTTCTTCTTTTTTCTCTTCAATTTTAACGAAGAGGTAAGGCGGGATCAGATC
>JAGVQF010000145.1 GCA_020051815.1 Candidatus Saganbacteria bacterium
ATCTTGTCAGGATTTTATAACGGTAAATTCCTGATTAAATTTCATTTGTGCGTGATCAGCCTGTTTGGCCGCTGGTCACTGCTCATCGACGCCACCGAAACCTCCCCCCTGGTCCGGGACGATGCCAAGATAACAGACCCGACTCTCCATCGGGTGAGGGGCGAGGTTTTTGAGGCGGGCCTGCAACAAATAAGGGCGCTGGGAAAGAAAATGGGGAATTTACCGGTATTTGTTGAGTCGTTTTCCAATACCGCCTGGGTACGGGAAAAATATTGGCGTCTCCCCCCGAAAGCGGTATATCTGCCGACCGATCTGCAAGACGGGCTGATCGTTGACGCCGTCGATAATTTTCTCGCGGCTAACTCTGTTGGCGTTGGCTCCCAAGCGCTTTCCCGTCCGGCCAAACTGCACATCCAGGCCAATGCTTTAACCCTTTACGAGCAAGGACTCCGGCCAAATTACAAAATTCTCTACATCCTTGAAGGCGCCGAACCCGACCAGACCCTCCCCTATCGCGGCGTATAATCATTCGCCAAGCCAATCTCCTCTCGTCTAAAAAAACGGTTGACATCGACGGTTGGGGGAGTATAATTTCACCAAACCTGAACAGGAGGTGTTAAACATGGCAGAAAAAGTAGCAAAAGTCGGCGTCAAAAGAGTACAGGGCTATCTGTACTTTGTCGACAAGCAAGGGGATATTTCCCGCGCCAAGATGGCCCGCGGCCGGAAGAAATCCAAGAAGCGCAAATAAAGTTGATTTAGGCTTGTAATTGCCCGTCGATATCAGTTTTGAGTCGGCGGGCAATTTTTTTGTCATACCTTCCCCCTTTACATTAGTTAAACTCGTGGGCTATAATTTACGCCATGCAAAGCATGATCGAACGATTTGCCAGGATAATTTTGGGCGGGATATTGCTGGTCGCCGCCGCTTATATACCGATGGGCGCGCCGCTGACCTGGCTTCTGGTCGTTCCGGGACTCTTTCTCTTGTTGACAGGGCTGGCCGGGAAGCCGAATAAAACATGAAGCAACTGCTCAAGTGGCTTCTAATTGTGGCCGGCGGCCTGATGGCCCTTTTTGCTGTCGGCACGATCCTCCTGACGATCTTCCTGCCGCTGGAGCGGATCAAGGATTTTGCCGTCGCCCGGCTCTCGGAAACACTGCGCCGAGAGGTTCGGATAGAAAAGGTCTCTTTCAATATTTTTTCTGGCATCAAACTGGAGCAGCTTTACGTCGGCAATCGCCAGGGCTTTACGGCCAAGCCGTTTGTGGCGGCCGACTCGATCGAACTGCGCTATGCCTTCTGGCCGCTCTTCTCGCGCCAGCTGCTGATCCACGAGATCCGCCTGGTTAAACCGGAAATCCTGATCGAGAAAAGTAGCCGGGGCGACTTCAATTTTTCCGACCTGACAACTTCACCTAAACAGCCCAACCACCAACTCGCCAAACCACCAAAAACCGATGCCAAAATCCCTTTTGATCTGCTAGTCTCGAGTTTTTCTGTCGCCAACGGCAATATACTCTACGTGGACAATTCGACTGGCACATCGGCCGAGATCAAGGATCTCCATATCGGGGTCTCCGGCTTTGAGCTCGCCCTCGTCAAGCCGATCAACTTCAAGGTCTCCGCCGACATTATTTATCAAAACAAACCGGTGCCGGTCGCGCTCTCCGGTAAAGTCGCCCTTGATCTCAACAAAGAAAGCGCCGCTCTGCGCGATACTAGACTGTCGATCGCCGGCGAGAGCGCCGCCATCTCGGCTGACATTGAAAACTGGAAAAACCCGCGGGTCGGTTTTTCCGTTGCTTCCCGCGGCCTCTCGATCGATCCCCTGCTCGCGGTCTTTGCCGCCCAGGCCGGGCCCAAAAAAGCTCACCAACCGGGCGAACTGACAGCCAGCCTGAACCGGTCAATGGCCGCGATCCCAAAAAATCTCTCGGTCAAAGGCAGTCTTGATATAGAAAATCTGACGTTCCAAAAATTCAAGGTCGATAAGATCGACGCCTCCCTCTCCCTCGCCGGCAAACGGGCCGCAGCCAACATCAGATCGGTCAAAATTTACGACGGTTCTCTCTCCGGCAACCTGTCCGCCGACTTGAACGTGCCGGGGCTTGCTTACTCGGCCAAAGACCTGCGGCTCGCCGGCTTTAACGCCGCCCCGTTCTCAAACGCCGTTATCGAGACTTTTCTAACCGGGCTCCCCGATCACAAAGACCTGCTCAACAAGGTTTACGGCCGGCTCGACCTCTCGGCTTCGCTTAAGGGGCGCGGCGTTGAGGCCGCAGATATCATGGCCAATCTCGATCTTGACGGCGCCCTGACATTAAAGAATGGCGAGCTTAAACGCTTAAAGACGCTGGCCGAGGTCGGCAAGACAATAAAATCGAACTCGCTCCAGCAGGACATCAAATTCGGCGGGCTCTATACCGCTATTTCCTTTAAAGATCGGGTGGCGGCGGCCAAGGCGCTCAAGATCGAAGAAAACGACTTTAAGCTCTATTTCAGCGGCGGCGCAAATCTGAAATCCTTCAAATGGGTCCCCGGCAATCGCCTGACGCTCAAGCTGGCCCCGGCCCTGACAACCGACCTGCCAAAAGAACTGTCATTCTTTAGGGACAATAACGGCTGGCTTGAACTAACCTTTGAGATCACCGGCGACCTAAAAAGGCCCTTTCCCAAGCCAATTCTTGATAAGCCCTTTGAGGCCGCGATCGGCAAATTAAAGATCAAAGTTGAAGCGAAAAAAGTGGAGATCGAAGCGGCGGCCAAAGCCGAGCTGGCCACCAGGGAAACCGAGCTCAAGAAAGAGGCCGAAAAAAGGCTTGAAGAAGAGAAAAATCGACTGAAAGAAGAAGGTAAAAAACAGCTCCAGCAGTTCCTTAAATTCTAACCCCTACCCCCTATCCCGCTACCCCCTAAAACGCAAGTTTCCCCCCACCCAACACGATAAGTAGTTCAGAGAGGGGGAATCAATTAATGAAAAAAACATTAGCTTTCTTGTTCCTGGCCCTGGCCCTGGCTGGCGCGGGGTTTGCCGCCGCGAAAGAGCCGTACGATCTGGAGGTCAGAACTCTCTATTCGGCCCCGGATGAAACATCCAATGTCATGTATAAGATCCCGATCGAGGTCAAGCTCTTAGATGTTTCCGCCGACGCCAACTGGCACAAGGTCAAGATCGCTTTCGCCTTCGGCCCGCTCTCATATACGTATGTCGGCTGGGTCAACATCCCGGTCGGCGAGATCCTCGCTTCGCGGCTGGAAAAACTGGCAAAAACTCCTGATCCGGCTGAACAATAAACTCTTGTCATAAAATCGCCGGCCTGCTATAATCCGAACAGATTAAACCTTTAGGAGGTATAGTATGGTCGCAAAAATTATCAAAGTCCTCGTCGGCCTCGTTCTCATCGTCCTCGGCGCCTGGTCGGTCTATCTTTTTTGGGGCGATCTCCTGACGCTTGTGCGCGGCGGCCTCGGCCTCGTCCTCATACTGGCCGGCCTGATCGCCTTCGCCCTGGTAGCCGATTGAAAGAAGAGCTCAAAAAACTGCTGTTCTCGACCGGCGCGGTCAAAACCGGCGACTTCATTCTCTCCTCTGGCAAGAAAAGCAATTTCTACATTGACTGCCGCAAGGTCACCCTGCACCCTCAAGGGGCAAAGCTCATAGCGAAAATTATTCTTGAAAAGATCAAGGGTTTGAAAGTCGATGCCATCGGCGGCTTAACCCTCGGCGCGGACCCAATAACCTCTTCCATCGTCGCGTTAAGCGACCTTCCCGGCTTTATCGTCAGGAAAAAAGAGAAAGAATACGGCACGAAGCAAAGAATCGAGGGAATTATTGAGCCCGGCTATAACGTTGTAATTGTCGAGGATGTGGCAACAACCGGGGCTTCGGCTCTTCAGGCAATCGAGGCGGTCGAAGCTTTTGGCGCCAAAGTCGTCAAAGTGATCTCCGTCGTCGATCGAGAAGAAGGGGCCGAAGGAGCATTAAAGAACTACAACTTTGAGCCGATATTTAAAAAGAGCGAGCTGGCGTAACGCTTAGGCGAGTAATTTCCACACCGGCTCATTATCCTTGAAGGCGAACTCAAGACGCGAGTTCCTGACGCCATCAACGGCGACTCTCACGTTTACGCTTTGGCCGGGATACCCATCTTCATAAAAACTAAACCTGACGCCCTGGCCGGGAAACCCTTTCAAAAAATCATCGAGCGTCCGCGGCCCGAATTTTATTGGCCTGATAAACGGGTTAAGGACGCCTTCACCTTTCGCGGCAGGGGCCATTAATTTCCCGAGAGCTTTTATACCCCTCAACGCCGACACCTTGGCGGCAAGCTCAATAGCCACCGTCCGGCCGGGTAATATTTTCCCTATCTTCCTACCCATCCCCCGCGTGATAATATTTCTTAAATTTGTGGCGCTAACTGTCATAATATTCACTCCTTCTTAAGCCTGTGGCCTACTTTGTTGCCGGCCTCATTTTTTTTATCGCCCGCTGCCTGCGAAAATTTCACTCGATTTCCAAAACATTTGCCTGATCTCCTGATTTCCTGATATACTGATTCCCTGCCCCGCTTGCACCGAGCGAGGACGCCGCAGGCGGACGAGTCGAGGTGCCCGTGTAGCTCAGTTGGTAGAGCACCTGC
>JAGVQF010000158.1 GCA_020051815.1 Candidatus Saganbacteria bacterium
ACGGCGCTCGATCTGCATGGCGATCAGGGCTTCGGCCAGTTTGCGGGCAATGGTTTTTTTCCGCGTCAGGAACAGGTTGCGGGCCAGCTGCTGGGTAACGGTACTGCCGCCTTCAACAACGCGGCCATAGGCCAGGTTTTTGACGGTGGCCCGCACAATGCCGCCAAAATCGAGGCCATGATGTTCAAAGAATCGCGGATCCTCGGTCGCGATGACCGCCCGCTGGAAATAGACGGAGATCTTGGAGAGCGGCACGACCTGGCGGTTCTCTTCCTGGTGAAAGCGGGCCAGGACCTTGCCGTCAGCCGAATAGAGGATCGTGCTCTCGCTCGGGATATATGAATTGAGCGCCTCGATATCGGGCAGTTGGGCGAGGATCTGGAGGGTGAGGCCGGCCAGGGCCGCCAGCGCCACGAGGAGAGCAAACAGGACAATTTTTTCCCACTTGCTTTTCTTTTTCTTCATAGTAAAATTATACCATGAAAATATTGGTTATTCACGGGCCCAACCTGGCGCTATTAGGCGAGCGCGAAGTCGCGGTTTACGGCGCCTTTACACTGGATGAAATTAACCAGGCGTTGACCGCCGAAGCAAAAAAAGACGGGGCGGAGCTTGAGATCGTCCAGCTGGACGGCGAAGGCGAGATCGTTGAGGCGATCGGCAAGGCGAGGAAGAACTTCCAGGCGATCATCATCAACCCCGCCGGCTATACCCATTACAGCGTGGCGATCAGGGACGCCATCGCCGCGGTCGCCATCCCGACGGTCGAAGTCCACCTGTCAAACATCTACGCGCGCGAAGAATTCCGCCACAAGTCGGTGATCGCCCCGGTCGTCATCGGCCAGATCTCCGGCTTTGGCGTCAACAGCTATCTCCTCGGTTTAAAGGCGGCGGTCGACCTCCTGAAAAAGAAGTGAACAGGGACCAGCTTGAGGCGGTCAGGATCGCCAATGCCATCTTTCGCGCGCTGCCATTCCGGCCGGGCGAGAGTGAAAAGGACGTGGCTCTCCGGATCGGATCCCTGCTCAAAGGCTACGGCGCCAAGCCGGCCTTTAAGACCATTGTCGCTTCGGGCTCGCGCTCTTCGATCCCCCACGGCTACGCCACCAATAAGAGGATAATAAAGGGCGAACAGGTGATGATCGATTTTGGCGCCCTCTTTAACGGCCGCCGCTCGGACATCACGCGGACTTTTTTCACCGGCCAACCGACCGCGAAGCAAAAAAAATCTACTCAATAGTCAGGCAGGCCCAGGCCAGGGCGATCAAGGCGGTCAGGGCCGGCGTCGAATGCCGTGCGGTCGATAAGGCGGCCCGGGATCATATTATAAATGCCGGGTTTGGAAAATATTTTATCCACACGACCGGCCACGGCGTCGGCCGTAAGGTTCACGAACAACCAAAGATCTCCTTTAGAAACCGCCGGAAACTCAAAGCCGGCCAGGTCATCACGATCGAGCCCGGCATCTATATAAAAGGCTGGGGCGGGGTGCGAATCGAGGACATGGTGCTGGTAACAAAAAACGGCTGCAAAATACTAACTAACGTCCCCAGGTAAAATAAGTTATAATAGAAGCATGAAGACCGTTGCTATTATTGTAGCCGGGGGCCGCGGCAAAAGGATGGGCGGGCCCAAGCAATTCCTGAAGATAAACGGCAAGCCGATGCTGGCCTGGACCGTCAACGTTTTCCAGCAGGCTAAAGCGATCAACGGGATCATCCTGGTGGTCGCGCCGGAACAGCTGGCCCTCGCCAAAAAGATCAAAGCGTCAAAGATCATTTCGATCATCCCCGGCGGCGCGCGGCGGCAGGATTCAGTCCGCAATGGCCTGGCCGCTCTGCCCAAGGGCGCCCAGCTTGTTTTGATCCATGACGGCGCCCGGCCGGCCGTTTCCAGCCTTATAATCAGTAAGACGATAAAAGAAGCCCGGCAGCACGGCGCGGCCATTGCCGCCGTGCCGGTCAAGGATACGATCAAAAGATCGAGCGGCCGCGACAAAACGATCTTACAGACCCTGGACAGGAGCGAGCTCTGGTCGGCGCAAACACCGCAGACCTTTACCGTGCCGATCATTAAAAAGGCTTACGAGAACCTTGGGAACAACGTGACCGATGACGCGATGGCCGTTGAGCGGCTTGGCATACCGGTCAAAATTGTCATGGGCGCGTATGAGAATTTTAAGGTGACCACTCCCGAAGACCTGGTGGTCATGGCAACAATTTTGAAAGGCAGGTAATAACAAGTGGCAAGCATCTACAGCATCGTCGTTTCTTTGCTCAGCAACTTTACTTTTGTCGCGGTCACTTTCTCCTGGTTCCTGGCCCAATCGATCAAGGTCGTCATTTACTGGATAATCGACAAGGAATTCAGCCTCTGGCATTTTTTTGAGGCCGGCGGCATGCCTTCGGCCCACTCGGCCTCCGTCACGGCGCTGACGCTGGGGATCGCGCTGACCCTGGGCTGGGGCTCGCCGCTCTTTACCGTTTCGCTCGTCTTCGCCCTGATCGTCATGTACGACGCGACTGGCGTGCGCCGCGCCGCTGGCAAACAGGCGGAAATACTCAATAAGATCGTGGACGATATTTATTCGAACGGCAAGGTCCGGATCGAAAAGCTCAAAGAGATCCTCGGCCACGACCCGATCGAGGTCTTTGCCGGCGCCGTGCTGGCCATAATCATCACCCTGATCACCTATTATGCCTACTTTATTAGATAAAATTAAACTGCCCGAGGCCCTGCGCGAGCTCTCCACCAAACAGTTAGAGCAGATCGCGGCCGAGATCAGGCAAAAGATCATCGAGGTAACGTCAAAGACCGGCGGCCACGTCGCCCCCAGTTTGGGCGCGGTTGAGCTGGCGGTTTCGCTCCACGCGGCGTTTCAGAGCCCCAAAGACAAGATCATCTGGGACGTTGGCCATCAGGCCTACGCCCACAAAATATTGACCGGCCGGCTGGATCAATTTGCCACCCTGCGCCAGCGCGGCGGGCTCTCCGGCTTTCCCAACGCGGCGGAGAGCCCCCATGATATGTTTACTGTCGGACACGCTTCGACCTCGATCTCCCAGGGCCTCGGGTTGGTCAAGGCGCGCGACCTGAATAACGAAAAACACTCTGTGCTCGCCGTGATCGGCGACGGCTCGATCTCGGGCGGTTTGGCTTTTGAGGGGGTTAACAACGTTGACGGCCTGAAAAGCAATCTGATCGTGATCTTGAATGACAACGAGATGTCCATTTCCAAAAATGTCGGCGCGATCTCAAATTATCTGACCCAGGTTTCGACCAGCAACTCCTATCTCGATCTGCGCAACCGGATCGAAAAACTGGTCAAACGTGTCCCCAGGGTTGGGACCTCGCTTTTTGAAGCGGCCAGGAAGCTGAAAGATCGCACCAAACACCTGGTCGTCAGCTTTAAAGTCGACGTTATCTTTGAAGAGCTTGGTTTTAAATACTTCGGCCCGATCGACGGCCACAATATACCGCTCATAATCAGCACCCTCCATCACGCCAAAGATATCCCGGGCCCGGTGCTGATCCACGTTTTAACCAAGAAAGGGAAGGGTTATCCGCCGGCCGAAAAAGACCCGACCCGCTTTCACGGCACGGGGCCGTTCGAGATCGAGACAGGCAAACCGCTGGCGGCCAGCAAACCAACCTTTACTTCTGTCTTTGGCAAGACCCTGGCCAAACTCGGCGCCAGCCACCCAAAACTGGTCGGAGTGACCGCCGCCATGATCGACGGCACGGGCCTCGAGGAATTCGCCTCGCGTTTTCCCGACCGGTTCTATGACGTCGGGATCGCCGAAGAACACGCCGTCACTTTTGCCGGCGCGCTGGCCAGGGGCGGCCTGCGCCCGGTCGTCGCTATCTATTCGACTTTCCTTCAGCGCGCCTATGATGAGATCATCCACGATGTCTGCCTGCAGGACCTGCCGGTCGTCTTTGCCATCGACCGGGCCGGCATCGTCGGCGAGGACGGCGCCACGCATAACGGCATTTTCGACCTGGCCTTCCTGCGCTGCCTGCCGAACATGGTCGTCCTGGCGCCGGGTGACGATAAGGAACTTGAAAAAATGCTCGAGTTCGCGCACAGGCACAACGGGCCGATCGCCGTCCGCTACCCCAGGACCGAACCCATAAGCCTTGGCCCGAAATCATCACCCGAAATTGAGATGGGCAAAGGCGAGGTCGTTTTTGGCGCCCATCATAACAAGACCTGCATCATAGCCATCGGTTCAATGGTCGGCCCCTCGATCGAAGCGGCCGAAAAACTCGGCCACGCCAAAGTCATCAACGCGCGCTTCGTTAAACCGCTCGATAAAGAATTGATCGTCAAAGAAGCCAGGCAGGCCGAGAAGGTCGTCACTGTTGAAGAGGGTGTTCTGGAAGGCGGCTTCGGCTCGGCTGTTATGGAGCTCCTCTCTGAAGAGGGAATTAACGTGCCTGTCCAGAGGATCGGACTGCCATCCAAATTTATCGAACACGGCACAAGAGGGGAGATCCTCGACGCATACGGATTAACAGCGGAAAAGATATTCAGACAAATTAATGAACATTTTGTTTTCCCCTCTCCCTCTGGGAGAGGGGGGAAGGTTAGCGTCAGCGGGTGAGGGCTAAATGAAAACAGATATCGAGATCGCCCAAAAGGCACAATTAAAGCTGATCGTTGAGATCGCCAAGTATGCCGACATCAACCTCGGCGACGTCGAACTCCACGGCTCTTATAAAGCCAAGATCAATCTCAGCGCCTTTAAGCACTTTAAAAATAAAACCGATGGGAAGCTGATCCTGGTCTCGGCCATGACGCCGACGCCGCAGGGCGAGGGGAAAACGACGATGACGATCGGTTTGGCTCAAGCTCTCCAGGCCTTGGGCGAGCGCTCGTTCGTCTGCATCCGCGAGCCGTCGCTGGGCCCGGTCATGGGGATGAAGGGCGGGGCGGCCGGCGGCGGCTACTCGCAGGTCCTGCCGATGGAGGATATCAATCTTCACCTGACAAGCGACATCCACATGATCACCTCGGCGCACAATCTATTGACCGCCATGCTTTACAACCATATCTTCCAGGGCAATGAGCTGGGGCTGGATGAGAGCCGCCTCGTCTGGCGCCGCGTCATGGATATGAACGACCGCTCCCTGCGCGGCATGTTCGATATCACCGCTTCGTCCGAGGTCATGGCGATCATGTGCCTGTCAAAAGACTTGAATGACATGAAAGAGCGCCTGGGCAAAATTATCGTGGCCTATGATAAACAGGGAAAAGCGATCCGGGCATCCGACCTCAAAGCGCAGGGGGCCATGGCGCTCCTGATGTTTGACGCGCTCAAGCCAACGCTTGTCCAGACGCTGGAGGGCGGCCCGGCTTTTGTCCATGGCGGTCCTTTTGGCAACATCGCCCACGGCTGCAACTCGATCGTCGCGACCAAAATGGCGCAGAAAGCCGCCGATTATGTCGTGACCGAGGCCGGCTTTGCCACCGAGCTCGGCGCCGAAAAGTTCTTCGATATCAAATGCCGCGTGGGCGGCTTAACGCCTTCGGCCGCGGTCCTCGTTGTGACGCGGCAGGCGATCGCGGTCAACGGTTATGATAATGTCGGCAAACATGTCGAGAACCTCAAATATTTCGGCGTGCCGGTCGTCATCGCCATCAACCGCAAAACCAATGATTCGGACGATGACATAAAAGAAACAAGGACCCAATGCGAAAAGTTCGGGATCCCCGCGATCGTGTCGGAGGTTTGGGCCAAAGGCGGCAAGGGCGGCAAAGACTTGGCTAAAGCTGTGATCGCCGCGACCAAAGAAAAGTCTGATTTTAAGCCGCTCTACGATCTTAAATCGTCACTTAAAGAGAAGATCGAGACGATCGCGACCAAGCTCTACGGCGCCGACGGGGTCAACTGGACGGAGAAGGCGCTGATCGACCTCGAGCTCCTGGAGAATATCGGCCTGAGCGAAGTGCCGGTTTGCATCGCCAAAACGCAATACTCGCTCTCGGACGATCCAAAAGCGACCGGCCGGCCGAAGAACTTTAAGATCACCATCAAAGAGCTAAGGCCCTCCGCCGGCGCTGGCTTTGTCGTCGCCTTTGCCGGCAACATTATGACGATGCCCGGCCTGCCCAAGCATCCCGCGGCCGAGAACATGGACATCACCGAAGACGGCAAGATCACGGGGTTGTTTTAATGATAAATCAGAAAAAGATCGAGAAAGCAATTAAGCAAATATTAGAAGCCATTGGCGAAGAAGTAAGTCGCGACGGCTTGAAGGAAACCCCTAAGCGCGTGGCCGAGATGTACGCCGACCTGTTCTCCGGCCTGCACAAAGATCCGGCTAAAGAGCTGACGACGTTCAAGCAGAGCGAACATGAGGAAATGGTCATCGTCAAAAACATCCCGTTCTATTCGATCTGCGAACATCACCTGGTGCCGTTTTTTGGCCAAGCGCATATCGCCTATATCCCAAAAAAGGGAAGGGTGACAGGCTTGTCGAAACTGGTCAGGGTGCTGGAGGGCTACGCCAAGCGGCCACAGGTGCAGGAGAGATTGACTTCGGAAGTGGCCGATTCCATTATGGAGAAGCTCGATCCCCACGGGGTGCTGATCGTGATCGAAGCCGAACATCTGTGTATGTCAATGCGTGGAGTGAAGAAACCCGGGACTTTAACCATCACCTCGGCCGTCCGGGGCGTGTTCAGGAAAGACGCCAAAGTCCGCTCGGAAGCGCTGGCGCTGATCAAGCAATAAGGTTCGGATTAAGCTCCTGCTCGCCCCGACTGAGCTCCAGCGCATAACTTTCCGTTCCCGGCTTGCCGCTCTTGGCGTCAGCCACCTGTTTGTACTGCTGGACGCCTGGCTGGATGAACGGATTCTGCTTTAACAGCAGAGCGCTCAGCGCGATCGCATTCATTTCATATTGGTAAAATTGCCCAAGCGTGAAGGGGGTGAGCTCCGGGAAAATATAGCTCATCGTCGGGACGCCGCCGGCATAGTGGGCGTCGCGGAGCCCTTCAACAAAAGCCTGGGTAGCAAAACTAAGTGTCCGGCCATCAAGGTACTCGACCGGCGTCCCTTTACCCGGGATAACAACGTCGGTTTCGCCTTTTTCCAGCATCAGGAAGGTTTCCATAATGTTCCGTTCCCCCATCTGGATCATCTGGCCGTTGGCGTGGGCATCTTGGGTGTAGAATTCCGGGCTGATCCAGATTCCCTGTTTATGCTTTCCTTCACTTTCGGGACCGAGCTGCTGCATCCAGGCGGAAATTCCCTTGAGATCAAAGGTACCGGTTGAGGCGACTTCGATTTTGATCCCCAGTTTCGTATAGGCGACATAGCGCATCGCGGCGCGCAGCATGGCGATATTGCTATCAAGCGGCCGCTGCCTTGTCTCTTCTTCGGCAAAGAGGGCGCCGGTTAAGAATTCCTTGATATTGATGCCGGCCACGGCCAGGCCGAAGAGGCCCACCGGGCTGGTGACGGAATATCGGCCGCCGACATTATCCGGAACTTCAAAGGTGGCATAGCCCATTTCGTTCGAAAGCTTTTTGAGCGCCCCCTTGGCCTTATCGGTGACCGCGACGATCCTGGAGGCGTGATCGGAAAAACCTTTTTCCATGCACTCTTTAAGAATGGCAAAAGCGATCGCCGGCTCAACCGTGCCGCCTGATTTGGAGATGACATTGACGCCGACGCTGCGGCCGGAAATGATCTCGAGTACCCGAGCTGTGTAAGCGGGGTCCATATGGTTGCCCAGGAAAAAGATCCGGGGAATACCGCCGCGTTGTTCCGGGGAGAGCAGGTTAAAAAGCTCCAGACTGCCGCGGACCGCTTCGATCGTTGCTTTATTCCCAAGGTACGATCCGCCAATCCCGATGGAGACAAAATCATCGATCTTGGATCGGAGCTCGCCGGCCACCTGCTCGATCCGGTCGAGTTCGGTGCGTGAACGGTAGGGGCTGTCGGTTTTCCAACCGGTCATCGTCACTTCTCCATCCTTAAGCAGTGAGTCGGTCCCTTTCAAAAGAAGATTATCGTGAATGTTCCGCGCTTCGCGGGAGGCCTGGCTGAATTCAGGCAGGGCGGTCACATGTTTCCCCCCGACCAGACCGAATCGCCGATAATCAAGCCGGATCGGCCGTCCCGTTTTAGCCAATGATTCCCGTCTGATCAAACCCGAAGCAATTTGAAATCCGTTCATATTCATTCCTCCCAGATTATAATCCAACTAATCCTAAATAATGATCGATCTCTTCCGACGCCTTTTGGGCAGTAGCCAGAGTGTCGCCGCGCTCTTCACGGTAATCCTTAATGATATCCTCGGTCCCGGAAGCGCGTTTGAGGACCCAGATGCCGCCCTCGAGGACGACCTTGATCCCATCTCCGACTACCAAGCGTTCGATCGTTTTACCGGCGATCTTTTTACCAGCCAAAAGGTTCTCCACCTCTTGACGATCTTTCGCTAATTGCCCGAGCCGTGTCTTTTTCGCTGCCGTCGCCGGAGCGTCGATCCGTTCATACTGGTGTGGTCCGTACAGTGCAACCAGTTCGCCGTATAAGGTGCCGATGTCCTTCCCGCTTTGAGCGATCGCTTCCATCATCAAGAGTACAGCGGCGATCCCGTCTTTCTCGGTCACCCAGGTGCTCCCGTTAAGTCGCGGCAGTGAGAGGCCGGCGCTCTCTTCTCCGGCCAAAACATATTTGCCGGTTTGCAGCCCTTCAACATAATATTTAAAGCCAACATTGACTTCATAAAATGGCCGGCCGTAATTTCCGGCGATCCGGTCAAGCATGTGGGTGGTGCCGATCGTCCGGCCAATTCCCATGCTCTGATCATAGCCGCGGGTCCTGGCCAGATAATCAAAGAGGACGCAGAGGACGTGGTTCGGATCAAGGATCCCTTCGGTCACGTCCTCACCGCCGAAACGGTCCGCATCATTGTCGTTAGCGCCGATAAATGGTACGCCCAGCTTTTCCCTCATACCTTGAACAGCCATCATGACATATTTCGAAGAAGGATCG
>JAGVQF010000172.1 GCA_020051815.1 Candidatus Saganbacteria bacterium
AACTCAACGCGATCGAAAATGTTGAACTGCCTCTCATCTATGCGGGCCTGAACTTTGAAGCGCGGCGGAAAAAAGCCTCGGAGCTCCTGGCCATGGTCGGCCTCAAGGATCGGATGTTCCACAAGCCCTCCGAGCTCTCCGGCGGGCAGAGCCAGCGCGTGGCGATCGCCCGGGCGCTGGCCAACGACCCGACGATCATCCTGGCGGACGAGCCGACCGGCAATCTCGACTCAAAAAGCGGCGAAGAGATCATTTATCTCTTCAACGAGCTTAACATGACGGGCGCCACGCTGATCATCGTGACCCATGACCAGGAGATCGCCAACCGCAGCAAGCGCATCGTCCGGCTCAAGGACGGCCTGATCATTTCCGACGAAAATATCCGCCCATGAATTTAGTTGAACCGCTCAAGTTAGCTGTTCAATCTTTGCTCTCCAACAAGTTGCGCTCCGTCCTGACCACCTCGGGTGTCATCATCGGCGTGGCCGCGGTCATCACGCTCGTTTCCATGGGCGAGGGAGCCAAGTCTTACGTGCTGAACCAGGTCCGGGGCTGGGGTGTCGGCGCCAACAGCTTAACCATCCATCCGGGCGACGTTGACCTGGGGCAGGGCATCCCCGAACTGACGCTCAAGCCAGGCGATATAACGGCCTTGCGCGACCGGGTCAGGAACCTTGAATACCTGGTGCCCGAAAATATCGGCCGCGGCAAGATCAAATACGGCCGCAAAGAATACGCCCCCTCATTTGCCATGGGTATTTCCGCCGATTATCCGCGGGCCTTTAACCAGCGGCCGGTTGACGGCCGCTTCTTTACCCGCGCCGAAGAGCAGGGGAGGAAGCGTGTGGCGGTCATCGGCAAGACCGTGGCCAGGAATCTTTTTGGCGAATTTTCCCCGGTCGGCGAAAAGATCAAGATCAACGGCGTCGGGCTGGAGATACTCGGAGTGCTGGAAGAAAAAGGGACGATGCTGACCTATGACATGGATGACATCGTCGTTTTTCCCTCGACGATCTCCCAGGCGGTCATTGGCACCGACCAGATCTGGGAGATCTTTTTGACGGTCCGGAATGAAACACAGATCCAGGGGGCTATTGACGACGTCAAACGTGTTCTCATCTCCCGGCACAAGAAGGAAGACTTTCATCTGCACACCCAGCAGGGGATGATCGACATCATCAATAATATTTTGAACGCCCTGACGGCGATCGTCTCCGCGATCGCGGCGATCTCGCTTTTGGTCGGCGGCATCGGCATCATGAACATCATGCTGGTCTCGGTGACCGAGCGCACCCGCGAGATCGGGATCAGGAAAGCGATCGGCGCGAAAAATAATGACATTTTCTTCCAGTTCGTGTCCGAATCGGTCCTCATCACCATGTCGGGCGCCGCTATCGGGGTGCTCGTCGGCACAACGGCCGCCTGGGCGATCATGACAATATTAAAGCTTGACGCGGTCATAGCCTACGGCGCGGCCGCCCTGGCTTGTTTCGTCGCCTTTCTCGTCGGCACTTTCTTCGGGGTTTACCCGGCCATGCGCGCGGCCCGCCTTGACCCGGTCGAGGCGTTGAGGTTTGAGGCGTAGCGAGGGCTGTTATAAGTATTAAAGGAGAACAAACGATGGATGAAACGCATATAGCTATATTTAGGGGTAAGGAGATCAGAAAAACGATCCACAAGAATGAATGGTGGTTTTCGGTGGTTGATGTATGCGGAGTCCTTGCCGAGAGCGTTGATGCAGGAGCCTATTGGAGAAAGTTAAAACAAAGACTAAAAGAGGAGGGGAGCGAGGTCGTGACAAATTGTCACGGACTGAAATTGGAGGCCTCAGACGGTAAAAAGTATGAAACCGACTGTGCTAACACCGAGGGCCTTTTCCGCATAATCCAGTCAATCCCATCGCCCAAAGCCGAGCCATTTAAGCGCTGGCTGGCAAAGATTGGCTATGAAAGGATCCAGGAGATTGAAGACCCGGAACTGGCTACCAAAAGAACACGGGCATTATTTAAAGCGCAGGGTTACCCCGACGATTGGGTGGAAAAGCGTATGCGGGGCATCGCCATCCGGGAGGAACTGACTGACGAATGGAACAAGCGGGGCGTCAGAGAAGAGCGGGAATACGCGATTTTAACCGCGGAAATTTCAAAAGCCGCTTTTGGCATGACTCCAAGCCAATATAAGAAATTTAAGGGGCTTAAGCGCGAAAATCTAAGAGATCATATGAATGACCTGGAGCTGATCTTCTCAATGCTGGGTGAAGCGGCGACTACGGAGATAACCAGAGATAAAGATGCAAAAGGATTTGGCGAAAATAAGGACGCGGCGCAAAGAGGTGGCCGGATCGCAGGGGATGCCAGAGAAAAACTGGAAAAAGAAACTGGCAAGAGAGTTTCAGGTAGAAATAATTATCTGCCGGGGCGAAAAGCAAGGAAACCCTTAAAATAACCTATGATCAACTTTATTTTAGAAAGCATTAAACAAGCCGTCCGATCGCTGGGCGCCAATAAAGTGCGGTCATTTCTGACCATGCTGGGGGTGATCATCGGCATCTTTTCGGTCATCACGCTGGTGACGATCGGCGAGGGGGCCAAAACATTCATCACCAGCCAGATCCAGAACCTCGGCGCGGGTTACGATTCTTTTATCGTCGTGGCCGGCAAGGACCAGTCGGTGCCGCCCAACCCCAAATTCATTTACAGCGACATCAGTTATCTTAAGGCCAGGGTTCCGGAGATCAAGGATGTCGTTGCCATCACCCCCGGGACCGGCGACATCTTTTACGGCAAAAAGAAATTTAAGTCGCCGATCATCGTTGGCATTACCGCCAACAGCCCGGAGCTGCTCCATATCGAGCCGACGGCCGGGCGCTTCTTTAGCCAGGCGGAAGTCGACGGGAGAAAAAAAGTCGCCCTGCTGGGCCCGACCATTGCTAAAGATCTGTTCGGGGCACTTGACCCGATCGGCGAGCGGATCAAGATCCGGGGCAATAAATATCTGATCATCGGCATAACAAAATCGGTCGGCAGTATCGGCCCGATCGATATAGACAAACGTGTGGTCATCCCCGTCACAACCGCCCAAAACATGATGGGGACGAACAATATCCTGCGTTTCAATATTTTCCCGAAAGACCTCGATAAAATGGAAGAGGTCAAAGAGAAGACCCGCCTGGCCCTGATCCGGCGGCTGGGGAACGACGATTTCCGGATCATGACTTCCAAAGGCCTGCTCGACGCGGTCAACAACATCCTGACCGCCCTGACCGGCTTTGTTTCCGGCATCGCGGCGATCTCGCTTTTGGTCGGCGGGATCGGCATCATGAACATCATGCTGGTCGCCGTTAACGAACGTATCCGCGAGATAGGTATCCGCAAGGCGATCGGCGCCAAACGCAGCGATATCGCGATCCAATTCCTGGTCGAATCGACGATCATCAGCCTGATCGGCGGCCTGCTGGGCATTTTCTTTGGTATCCTGGGGGGCTTTCTGATCATGTTCTTTATCAAGGGGGAGCTGGTGATCGCTTATTGGGCGGTGTTTCTCGCCACGACCGTTTCGGCGGCGGTCGGTATCTTTTTCGGCGTTTATCCGGCGGTCAGGGCATCACGGCTTGATCCGGTGGAAGCATTGAGGTACGAATAGGCTTTGGGTTTCAGAGTAGGAAACCCCAGACTAAAGTCTGGGAAATTCCCCACACTTCAGTGTGGGGTTTTACAAAAAAACTGAAGAATTACGAATAAACTTATTCCCGGTTGAGGACTTTGCCGATGATCTCCAAGGCTTCTTTTTTGTCGAACGGCTTGAGGATCAGGCCGTCGAGCCCGAACTTTTCCGCACCAACTTTGACCGCCGCCTCGAGCATGCCCGTGACAAAGATAATTTTGGTTTGAGGTTTTTCGGCTTTGACTTTTCTCAAGAATTCAATGCCGTTCAGGCCAGGCATGTTGACGTCAGCCACCAGGAGATCGAATGAATCATTCTTGAATTTTTCGAAAGCGGCCAGACCATCCTCGGCGGTCACGACCGTGTGTCCGTTTTCCTCGAGCATGCCCGAGATAATGAGCCGCATGCTCTCCTGGTCGTCGGCGACTAAGATCCGAGCCATGCTTCAACCGCCTTTTCGACGTTATCGTCAAAATCGACAAAAACTTTTTCGATCACGCCATCCTCGTTGATGCAAAATGTCGTGGGGATGATGAGGATCTGGAAGGTGTCGAGCGTCGAGAGCTTTTTGTCGACCAGGACCGGGAAGGGGAGGTCGGCTTTGGCCAGATAATTCTTGAGGTCTTTTGACTTTTTGTCGAACGAGACCGCCAGGACCTCCAGCGCCCCCCGATTTTTGCCGTAAAGATCGGCCAGGGCGTCGAGCTCGGCCTGGCAAGACTTGCTCCAGCTGGTGAAAAAAGCCAGGATAACCTTCTTTTCGCCGCGCGGGCTCTGGAGACTGACGCTCTGACCGCTGATGGAGGGCAGTTCCAGCTCGGGTGCAACTGATCCGACTTTTGGCGAAGGTTCAGCGATCGCGGTTAAGCCGAGGACCAGGCCGGCCATTAACACGGCTAAGAGAAGTTTCTTCATCATTTTAGATTATACGCTCCCGGGTGCTAATGTTCAACCCTTCGACTCAATATATTCACGGGCCGATTCGGCGGCCTGGGCGCCGTCGGCCGCGGCCGTCACGATCTGGCGCAGGGTTTTGGCCCGGACATCGCCGGCGGCAAATAGCCCTTCGGCCGAGGTCTTCATTTTTTCATCGGTCAGGATATAACCGTGGTCGTCGAGTTTTATGAGGCCCTTGAGGAAGCCGGTGTTCGGTTGGCTGCCGACATAAATAAAAACGCCGTCGACGGGGACGATCAGCTTTTTGCCAGAAACGAGGTCCTTGAGCGCGACTTCGGCCACGTTCTTGTCGCCCCTGATCTCCTCGACCACCGCGTGCCAGAAAAAATAGATCTTGGGGTGGCTCTTGGCCCGCTCGGCCAGTATCTTGTCGGCGCGCAGTTCGTCGCGGCGGTGGACCACGGAGACCTTGGCCGCGAAGCGGGTCAAAAAGAGGGCTTCTTCGATCGCCGAGTTGCCGCCGCCGACCACGATGATATTTTTATCTTTGTAGAAGGCGCCGTCGCAGGTCGCGCAATAGGAGACGCCGCGGCCGCGGAACTTTGCTTCGCCGGGCACGCCTAGCTTGGCGTTTTCCCAGCCGGTGGCGATGATGACCGCTTTGGCCCGGACGGGTTTGCCGTCAACCTGCACGCTCCACGACTGCTCTTCTTTTTTGAGTTCGGCCGCGCCGCCCCAGAGCACCTCAACGCCGAGTTTGTTCGCCTGGTCGGCCATCTTCTGGGCCAGCTCGTGGCCGGCGACCGCCTCGGGAAAGCCGGGATAATTTTCGATCTGGAAAGCGGTCGAGGCCTGACCGCCAAGTACCATCTTTTCGATGATCAGGGTCTTGAGGCGCGCCCGGCCGGCATAGATGGCGGCCGTGAGCCCCGCCGGCCCGCCGCCGATAATGATTAGATCATAGGCGCCCCCGGCGGCCGCCGCCTTCGGCTGTAATTGGGGTTTGACCGCTAATTTAACGCTCATGGCTGCGCCTCGCTGGCCGGAATGACGACCCGGCTTTTGCCGACCAATGAAATCCTGCGGTCCTTCAACGAGACCATGATCTTGTCACTGCTCAATTTGCTCTCCGCTTGCTCCGCGCGGGCCTCACCCGAGAGAACGACATATTGTTTCTCCGGCAGATAATCGGCCGCGGCGCCCCAGGCCTTGATATCTTTGTAAGCAAGTTTGACGTCGCCATTGAGCCGCAGTTTCTTTTCCGCCTGATAATAGCCGGCCGCCCGCGAGCTGACCCGGGCTTCACGCCAGGTGACGACGGGATCGCCGTGGGCGAAAAGTGAGTCCTCTGCGCTGTTGATCTCAAACTGTTGCGCTTCGAGCGTGACCGGGCTGTCGCCGCGCGGCTGGATCACGACGCGCGGTGAGCCGTCAAGAAAGACTTTTTTGAATTCGACGTCGCCGGACAGCTGATCGGCGTAGCCGGTGATCTCGCCCTTGTTGAGCATAATGCCGCCGGTGCAGAGGAGCTGCTGGTCGGCCAGTTTCCA
>JAGVQF010000103.1 GCA_020051815.1 Candidatus Saganbacteria bacterium
AATTTCGTCCCCGACTTGAAGATGTCAGTGCCGCAGCGCACGCACTTGTAGATGCCGTCAACTTTTATCTCTTCAAAAGTGCAGGTGCCGGGGCGCTCTGTCCCTTGCCTGGCCGTAACTTCATATTGCTGGGGAGTTAACAGCTTCTGCCATTCTTCATCGGTTTTCTCGACGCGGTCGACGAGGACGATCTTGCCGGAGTTATGGTCGTAGAGCTGGATCTTGTCCATATCTTTATTAAAACCTCTCAAGCAATCCATGTTCGGCGCCGATCGTGGTCGGCTGGTCATGCCCCGGATAAACTTTCGTCTCCGCCGGCAGTTTGGCTAATTTTTGCAGGGACTTTTTCATGTCTTCAGGCGAAGAATAGGGGAGGTCAGTTCGTCCGTGCACGCCCAGAAAAAGCGTGTCGCCGCTGAACAGGACTTTCTCCTTTTCATTATATAAGCAGATCCCGCCTGTAGTGTGACCGGGTGTGTGCAGAACTTCAAACTTCAAACTCCCAACCTCAAAAGTTTCATGGTCTTTGAGAAGGCGATCCGGTTGCGGGGCGCTGACCAGCGGCAGACCCCAGAGGTCCTGCTCGTGCATGAGAAATGGGATGTTAAGTTCATCTTTTAATTCCCTGATGGCGCCGATGTGGTCGTAATGGCCGTGGGTGGCAACGATAAAGAGCGGCTGGAGCTTTTCATCTTTTACCAGGCGCAGGATATGGGCCGCGTCGTCGCCGGGATCAATAACCATAGCTTTTTTACTGGCTTCATCTTCGACAATATAGCAATTAGTCTCAAGCAGGCCGACAGGGATGGTATGGATGATCATGTCTCGATGCCTTGGTGCCTTGCTGCCTATGTCTTGTGTGTAATATCGAGGTCGAGTTTTTTGAGCGAATCGTCGCGGCCGAAGAGGACGAGCGTATCTTCTTTTTCAACCACCATGCTCCAGGACGGTATGACCAGGTTTTCGTCGCCGCGGCGCACCGCGAGCACGGTTATATTGTACTTGTTGCGCAGGTCAAGGTCGGATAAGGGTTTCCCGACCCAGCCCCGGGGCGGCTTGGTGCCGACGATCGTGACGTTTTGCCCGATGTCAAAATAATCCATGACCCCCTGGCTGGTCAGCCGGTTGACCAATTTAATGGCGGTGTCCTGCTCGGGGAAAACGATCTGATCAACCCCTAACTTGGTGAGGATCTGCCCGTGGACGGTGTTATGCGCTTTGCAGATAACGGTGGGGACGCCCCGGCTTTTGAGGATCTGCGCCGCGATGATGTTGCTCTCCATATTGGTGCTTTCGGCAACGATGGCCGTATCGCACTCAAAAACTTTTGACTCTTCCAGAAAGGCCTCGTCGGTGATATCGCCGGCAAAAGCGCGGGTCACTTCGTCCTTAATGACCGCAATGACCGCCTTATCCTTGTCGATGGCGATCACTTCCTGCTTCTTATAATATAATTCACGGGCGACTTTGCTGCCGAAGCGGCCGATCCCCAAAACAGCGTATTTTTTCATATGCCAGCATTATATATTAAATTATGGTAAAATTTCAACTTGTTAGGTTTAATACAGCCCTCACCCCGCTGGCATTAAAGTCTTGCCCCCTCTCCCAGAGGGAGAGGGGTGGAAAGAGAAGAATAAGATTATGCGCATGAAAATGATTAAGCGAGAATTCGCGAGACAGCTCAGGCAGGACCAAACGCCAACTGAAGAGAAGGTCCGGCAATTGTTAAGAAACAAGCAATTCATGGGATTAAAATTCCGGAGACAACACGTGATTGAGGGATTTGTTGTTGATTTCTATTGTCATGATCAGAAGCTGGCAATCGAGCTTGATGGCCGCATCCACAACAAAAAAACGCGCAAAGAATATGATGAGTTAAGGCAAGCCGAGATCGAATCAAAAAGCATAAAAATTATTAGAATCAGGAATGAAGAATTTGAAAAAGACGAAAATATTTTATTCGGCAGGATAGAATCCGCGTTAAAATATAAGCAATACCATATTACCCCCTCTCCCTTTGGGAGAGGGGGTGCGGAAGTTTCACTAGTCGGGGGTGAGGGCAGGAGCCAGATCCCAAACTGATATGCGTAAAAATATATTTCGCAGGATCAAAGAGTTTTTTATCGGCAAGGCCAGGAACCCCCTCGACCAGTCGGTCTTCCATAATATTTCGCTGATCGCCTTCTTCGCCTGGGTGGGGCTGGGTGCCGACGGCATCTCGTCCTCCTGCTACGGCCCGGCTGAAGCATTTATTAACCTCGGCAAATACCATTACCTTGGCCTCCTGGTGGCGCTTGCCACAGCGATAACCATATTTATCATCAGCGAGAGTTATTCGCAGATCATCGAGCTTTTTCCGACCGGCGGCGGCGGCTACATTGTGGCCAGCAAGCTCCTGGGCCCGCGGATCGGCATGGTCTCCGGCAGCGCGCTTTTGATCGATTATATCCTGACGATCACGATCTCGATCGCCAGCGGCGCCGACGCGGTTTTCAGTTTCCTGCCCGCGGCCTGGCTGGGTTATAAGCTCTGGTTCGCCCTGCTGGCTGTTATCTTTATGATCGTCTTGAACCTGCGGGGGGTCAAAGAATCGGTGACGGTCCTCATGCCGATATTTATGGCGTTTATCCTGACGCATGTGTTTATTATCCTTTACGCTATCTTGAGCCATGTCCTCAATCTGCCCATGGTGATCAGCGCGACGGCGGCTGATATACAAGAGTCAACTGCCAATCTTGGCTTATTCGGCATGCTTTTCCTGATGATGCGGGCTTTTAGCCTTGGGGCCGGGACTTTTACCGGTATCGAAGCGGTCAGCAATAATTTATCCATCTTGCGGGAGCCGAAAGTTAAAACCGCTAAACAGACCATGAGGTATATGGTCATTTCTTTGGCCTCAATAGTTTTGGGGTTGATGTTTGCTTATGCTTTTTTCGGGATCGAACCGCAGCACGGCAAGACACTCAATGCCATATTATTTGAAAGGGTCGCCGGCGGCTGGGGCGATTGGGGTTATTTATTCATTCTTCTGACGCTAATCTCGGAGGCGGCTATTCTTTTTGTCGCCGCCCAGACCGGCTTCCTGGGTGGGCCAAGCGTGCTGGCCAATATGGCGGCCGACCGCTGGATCCCAAAAAGATTCGCCCTCCTCTCCGACCGCCTGGTGACGATGAACGGTATTTTAATCATGGGCGTGGGGGCGATCATGGTCATGGTCGGGACGAACGGCTCGGTCGGCCTGCTCGTTGTCTTCTACAGTATCAACGTCTTTATCACATTTTGCCTCTCCCAGCTCGGCATGGTGCGCCATTGGTGGCAGGTGCGAAAAAACGAAGGCAAATGGCTCGGTAAATTCGCTATTAACGGGATCGGACTGATCCTGACGACCTTTATCCTGATCTCGGTCTCGGTCATGAAATTCCATGAGGGCGGCTGGGTCACTCTTTTTATTACCGGTATTGTTGTCAGTTTTGCTTTGATCATCAAGAGCAATTATGAGCGGACCGACCGGCTGGTCCGGAAACTTGATTCGATCGTGACCGAAGTCGAATCGACCCAGCCGGTGCCGCAGATCCCGGTCCGGCCCAAAGGCGAGGCCTTCAACCAGCTTGATAAGACCGCGATCATCCTGGTCAAAGATTTTACCGGCGCGGGCCTCAAAACGATCTTCAATATATTCCCGTCTTTCGGCAACGATATCAAGAATTTCGTCTTTGTCCAGGTCGGCCTGATCGACGCGGGCGCTTTTCGCGGCACGGACGAACTCGAGCGTGTGAAGAAGAAAGTCGACATTGAATTAAACCGCTACGTCACGCTGATGAAAAGACACGGCTATCACGCCGAAGGCCACGCCCTGTTCGGGATCGACACCGGGGAAGAGATCGAGAAATTCTCGATCGAGATCATGCGCCGCTTTCCCAAAGCGACGTTTTTTGGCGGGCAGATCGTCTTCGAAAAGAGCTCCATCATCTCGCGCCTGCTCCACAATTACACGCTCTTTTCGGTCCAGAAAGAACTCTATAAACGAGGCCTGCGCCTCTATGTCCTGCCGATCGAGCTGATCCACTTAACCCACTAAGAATTTCGCTTTTAAGAGACACTCCTCATATTCGCTTTCCGGATCGGAGTCGGAGATGATGCCGGAGCCGAGGCCGAGTTCGCCAGTGTAAGTCGCGAGTCGCGAGTCGCGGGTCTCGAGTAAGAGAGTTCGAATCGCTACGTTGAAAACCATGTCACGCTCCGGCGTGATGACGCCGATCGAGCCGCAATAGATATTTCTCTCCTCTTCTTCTAATTCTTGAATGACCTGCATGGCGCGGATCTTGGGAGCGCCGGTCACGGAGCCGGAAGGGAAGAGATTTCTAAAAAGTTCGTAAAGTTGGATAGTCGGTTCGATGTTTGCTTCGATCGTCGAGGTCATCTGGTAAAGAGTTTTGTGCTTTTCAACTTCAAAGAGCCGTTTGACTTCGACCGAACCATATTCAGCGATACGGCCGAGGTCATTTCTTAACAGGTCAACGATCATGATATTCTCGTTGCGGTTCTTTTCGTCATTTTTCAGTAATTCGTCATTGTTCCTGCCCAGTCCTATCGTTCCCTTCATCGGCTTAACGCTTATTCTATCGCCCGTTTTCCTGAAGAAGAGTTCGGGTGAAAGGGAGAGGATCGAGAAATCTTTTGAGTCGATAAACGCGGAGTAGGGGGTGTGTTGGCGTTTTTTTAGCTGTTGATAAAGCGCGTACGGCTCGCCGGTAAAGTTGAATCTCTGTTTAAAAGTGTAATTGACCTGATAGGTTTCGCCGGCGGTGATGAGGTGCTGGATCCGGCGGAGGGCGGCGAAATAATTTTGGCGAGAGAGATTACAGCCCTCACCCGCTAACGTTGAACCGGCCCCCCTCTCCCAGAGGGAGAGGGTTCGAGGGCAAGGGAAAACCCCAAAATAAACCAACGGAAAATCGTAAGTCTTGTTATTATGAAAGATCTCTTCAAAAGCATAGCCCGCTTCGTAGGAGAAAAAACCGGCCAGGTAACAGCCGCGGGCGATCGCTTTTTCCATTTTCTCAAAGGCCGGCCTGACTTCGGAGAGTTTATGACAGCTTATGATCTCGCTGGGGTTGTCGAAGAGTTGATCGTTAAAAATTATGCGCATAGCTTCCCTTCGTCTGGGTGGCGTGCGCCTATACATGACTCTACAATTATATCATGTTATAATCCAAGCCAAGAGGTGATCTCATGACCAAAGAAGAAGAAAGGCACGAAGCGTACAAGCGCACGGTGGCGCTGGTGGTGGCGGTGATAGTCATGATCCTGTCATTCCTGATCATCCGGCCGTTTTTGATCGCTATTCTTTCGGCGGCGGCCCTCTCGTACATCTTTTATCCCTTTTACCTGACGATGCTCAAATATCTGCCCAAAAAAGTCCGGGCCAAGGAGATAGGCGCGCTCTTTACCTGCCTGGTCATCATCCTGATCGTGCTGGTGCCGACAACTTTTGTGACAATTTTCCTCTCTTATGAGATCAAGGACGGCTATCTCTTCCTGCAGGAATTCTTCAAATCAAATCAGCCGCTCACCCTGCCGCCGATCTTGAACCAGTGGTCCGGCTACCTGCCGCAATTTAAGGAGATCGTGACCGAGCTGGGCACCCAGACGCTGGGCATTTTGCAGAGCGTTTTGAAGGGGATCCCGAATGTTATCCTTTCTATCTTTATCACCATTTTCTCGATCTATTATTTCTTAAAACACGGCAAGGACCTTTACAATTTTTTCTCCGACCTTTTTCCCCTGCCGGAGGGGCGCTACAAGCAGATGATCGCCCGCTTCGACGATCTCTCGCGCGGCATGATCATGGGGCAGGTTGTGGTGGGGATCATCCAGGGTATCCTGGCCTGGGCCGGCTTTTATTTTCTCGGCGTGCCCAACCCGATACTTTGGGGCTTTTTTACCGCGATCATTTCGATCATCCCTTTGCTTGGCGCGGCGCTGGTCTGGGTCCCGATCACGATCTATCTGTTTATCCTTGGCTCGGTGAGCGGGGAGTACTGGCGGGCGATC
>JAGVQF010000123.1 GCA_020051815.1 Candidatus Saganbacteria bacterium
GCGGAGGAAGAAAGGAGGTTATTGAAACTGAAGAATTCGGGCTCCCGGAAAGAAAACAGCTTCTGGAAATAGCTGTCTAGACAAATCAGTGCAGTTCAATAATCCCGAAATTCTTTAGATAGAAAAATGCGCTTAACTATTAAAGTCATGCCAAACGCCCGGTGGAATAAGCTGCTGGAGGAAAACGGCCGCCTTAAGGTTTACCTGACCGCCCCGGCGGTGGAAGGCAAAGCCAACGCGAAGCTTATCGATTTTCTCGCCGAATATTATGGCGTCAGAAAGAGTAAAATTAGTATCGTCCGGGGGCTGAAGAACCGGCTAAAGGTCGTGGAAATAGCATATGGATAAAATGGTCAAACGATTTATTATAATTGCCGGTGCGAACGGCACGGGGAAGACCACGCTGGCCAAGGAGTTTCTCAGGGAATATAAGATCGAATTCTTGAATGCCGATGAAATTGCTTTGGCGATGGAAAAGAAAGGGCCCGAAAGCAGGATCAAGGCCGGCAAAATGTTCATTTCCAATCTGGACCAAGTGATCAGAAAGAAAGCGCCGGTAGCGATAGAATCCACATTGGCCGGCAAATATCTGGCCAAGACCATTAAAAGAGTTAAAGTGATCGGCTACAGGGTTTCCATTATATATTTTTTTGTTGATAATCCCGATGTTGCGCTGGCAAGGATCAAGAGTCGAGTGAGAGCCGGCGGGCATAATGTCCTTAAAGTTGATGTTGTCAGGCGATTTTGGCGCAGTAAAAAGAACTTTTGGGGATTATACAAGGATATTGCGGACGAGTGGGCGATATTCTATAATGGTACTGATCGGTTGATGCCTGTTGCCAGCGGAGAAAAAAGCAGGTTTGACGTGATGGACGATGTGCTTTTGAGCCTGTTTAAAAAAGGAGAGAAATGAGCCCAAAATTATATCAGTTCTTTCTTGAGATGTTACGGATCGGGAATCGGGCGGTTCAAAAGGCCCAGCAAAAAAACCGGGAAAAAGGCATTCCCAATGTCTACGCCAGGCACAACAAACTTATTTTTGAGCTCCCGAACGGGAAAATCACCTCTGTAAATCCATTCTAGACAAGTTGCCCCCGATCGGCATCAGTTGTCGGTAGAATAGTATGAACAGAATTATTGTCTTATTTATTTTTGTTATTCTTGTCTTGTCGGCCTGCGCGCCGAATAAGCCAGCTGTCACTAGTGCAGCCCCAGGGACGGTTAAATTCACGAAATTTCCCGTCCTTGAATATCATCTGATCGGCCGGCCGGAGGGGCGCTGGCAGAGGACGCCGGAGAATTTTGCCAAAGATATAGAATGGCTTTATGAGAACGGCTATTTCCCTGTTAACCTCCGCGATCTGCTTGCGGGCTTCAAGGGCCTGCCGAAAGGGAAAATCCCCGTCGTCCTGACTTTTGATGATTCATCATCCGGCCAGTTCCGTTATTTGCCGGACGGCCAGATCGATCCCGAGAGCGCGGCGGGCATCCTAAAAGCTTTTCACGACAAGCATCCAACCGAGTGGCCGTTGCGCGCCACCTTTTTCCCGCTGATCGAAACGAGCGCCCCCGACCGCAACTTATTCGGCCAAAAAGGGCTGGAGGCCAAAAAGCTCCGGCAGCTGGCCGTGTGGGGGATGGAGATCGGTACGCACACCTATTCTCACGACCGGCTGGATAAGATAAGCGCCGCCGCGGCGGCGAGAAGCATCGGAAGATCGATCGACACCCTGACCAAATATGTCAGCCGCGAGATCGTGAGCATCTCTCTGCCCCAGGGTTTTTATCCGGCCGATCTGTCGGTCCTCAATAGATTTAAACTGGTCGCGGAGGTGGCTGGCGGCTTTAACCCCGTTAAATTCGATCCGCTCCACATTAAACGGATCCAGGCGATCGACAGCGAGTGGCAAAAGTTCTTCGGCCGTAAAACGTTTGTGATCTATTAATTCGAATGAAATTTTAGCTTAGTATGTTCGAAAATAAGGCATGTCTGATAGTAGTAGTTTGATCGCATGGTATCCTTCTCCCATACGCCGATCTGTTGAATCTATTGAGACAGAACCGGCGCTGCAACAGCTCTACGGTGTAATTGGGCTTGTCCCCAAAATATCTGAAAAATACCCCGATCTAGACCAAGAAGAATCAAAGGTCCTTGCCGGCTATGCTCTGGCTAAGGGGAAAGGGAAGGAGCTGATTTTGTCGGCGGTAATGGAGAAAGTCGCTGTCATATTACAATCACTGCGCCGCTGGCCGGAAAGTCGCCAGGACATTCGGCTGCCCGTTGTAGCGAAATTGATCAATTATCAACGGTTCTTTCGGGAAAACGGGATTTCTCCGTCAAAGCTTAATCATTTTCTTTCGTCCCGGATAGTAACTCAACCCATAGTTGCGCCTCGGGGCCTGCCCCCGCGGGTTGAGGAACTTTTGCGATCGGTGGCCTTTGACGGGCAGCTTACTTATTATGATCTCGTTCGGCAAAATAGTTCAGCAATATATCTGCTCCCCAGTTTGTCGAATGAGATTAAAATAATTTCTCCCGGATATGTGGGGGCGGCAGAAGAGCTGTCGAGGAGCGTATTGGTTGATATCTCGAAGCCGTTAACCGATTGGCAGTTGGCCGATACCGTTGTCCATGAAGACGCCCATATCAGATATTTTTATAAATGGGATCAGGCGCCGATAGATCTCAGGGTGTCTGAGCGGTATGCGCAAGTTACTCAAGTGCGCTTCCTGTTGGCTTTAAGAGGGCAAAATATTATCGAAGATACTTTGGAATTGAGAGGGACACTGGCCGAGTATATTGATAAAATCAAGGTTCTGAATTTAGAATTGCATCGTCCGGAAAATGACCTGACACTGCCGCCCAACGGGCATTAGCGATAGGTGCCGCCTTCTCCATCCATGATTTCCCTGGTGGCTGCGTCGCACACATGGCTGTCACAATAATTACCCCCGGTTGGTCTGCTTAACCCCGGGAAAGCCGGACTGACGCTTTCTTGCCCACTTGAAAATCTTGCCCTGACGGTATCATCAAAAGCCATCAAACTATTTAGCTGGCGGGCGCTCAGGGTGTCGGCCACTTCGCCGTCAGGTGAAGATATTTCTCCACTGGCGGCAGAGATCTCAACCTGTTTGCCATCAAGCGTGCCAGCATAAAACATTTGACCATCTTTGTTAAGCTTTGCCAACCCGTCTGATCCGGCCTTAAAATCGATATCGCCATTCCTTTTCCAAGGCACATCCCAGGTGGCTGTATGGCTAAGAGTATCGACGCTCGAGTTATCCTTAAGCGCAAAATACCCTGCAACTAAACCGGCACCTATTCCAAGCGCTTGAACCACCATATAATTGCCTCCTTATTGTAGCGGAGGCGCTAAAGAAGAACTTCGGCAATCCCCGCTTGCTCTACTATGTTTATCGGGTTTTTGGGATAGAAACTTGCGCTGATCCAGGCGATCGATAGCGAGTGGGGGAAATATTTTGGGAGAGTAATTAGATAGATGGATAGATGGTTAGATCGATAGCGGATAGATATCGTAAGCGGGAACTTCGTAGGGATGAACCATTTTCATTGCGGCCACGACTTTCTTCAAGTCCTTCATGGCCACGATCGTTTCGAGCCGGACTTCCTTAACCTTCTCCAGCCGACCGGTTTTGCCGATGAACGGCTTGGCCCCTTTTAAGGGGCGGAACGTTCCGACCCCGTTGGTTGAAAAAGTACAGCAGTCATATTTTGTGCCGATTTTGCCGGCGCCGGCGGCGCAGATAGCGGCCCTGACTTTTTCTAAATGGGAGAGGGGAACGAAGACGACGAATTTAACGAGTTTCGGCATAAACGAAATTAGTTTCAGCGTCCTTAAGCGGCGGATTCTTTGCGTCCTTGTCAGAAACTAGGACTTTCTCGACCAGGTTGAGCGGCCATTCGATGCCGATCGCTGCATCGTTCCAGAGGACAGCCCGCTCATTGGCCGGGCTGTAGACGTTGGTGCATGAATAGATCACGTCCGAATCGTCTTCGAGGCAGAGGAAGCCGTGGGCAAAACCGGGCGGGAGATAGAGCATCTTATGGTTCTCTCCGGACAAAATTTCTCCGAACCACTGGCCGAACGTCGGGGACCCTTTGCGAATATCGACGCCGGCATCAAATATCTTGCCGTGAACGCAATAGACCAGCTTCCCCATGGCCGCCGGGTTGATCTGATAATGAAGTCCGCGCACGACTCCCTTTTTGGAGCGGCTATGATTATTCTGCAGGAATTCCTCTTTAAACCCGTTCTCGGCAAAGGCGGTCTGGTGATAGCTTTCCATGAAAAAACCGCGGTCGTCGGCAAAGGCCTTCGGTTCGATGACCAGAATGCCCGGCAAGACGGCTTGTGTAAATTTGAAGTTACCC
>JAGVQF010000065.1 GCA_020051815.1 Candidatus Saganbacteria bacterium
GCTTCGCCGAGGGTCTCGGCGAAAAGGTGAATATTTTCAGTAAATAGTTTTTTTAGCCCTTCGTTTTCCCCCAGCACCGGATCGCGCAAAAGAAGAACGCCGCGCGGCTGGCTGTTATTATCGACTAACCTTACCAAAACAATGTCTCTCACGCCCGTTTTTGCCAGGCTCGCGAGCCAGTTATTGTCCCAGGCCTGATCCGCCTCCGTTTGCGGATCGGTATACATCTCTTCCAGCTTATCCGGTTTATCGGCATCAAGCTGGCGGAAAACTTCACCGCCGGCCAAAACCGCTCTCATGATGCCGACTGCCTGGCTTTTTTCTTTAAAAGCGGTTTCTCTGGAAGAATTACCCTCGATCTGCGACAGCTCACCATTTTCATATTCAAATAGATACATGCCGCGGAGGCCAAGCCTGCCTCTATTCTCATTGATGGCGTTCCACACCGATTTGAGATCGGCGCTTTCTCTTAATTGCCGGTTTACATTCAACATTTGATTGTTAAAATCATTTTCCGAGCTTGTTTCTTCTGCTTCAAGCAGCTGTGATTCAGCGCTCGCGCTATTAAGATATTTCTTTAAAAAATAATACGTGTCGTGGAGTTTTCCCAACTTTTTATCATTGAACATTCCTTCGAGCAATTCTTCAATTGTCGTTAGGGGGGCGCGATATTTGCCGCCCTTCTCTATTTCCCAGACAACCCGCTCTGGAGTAAAAATTTTCGCGCTGAATTTCTTGGTAAGAAACAAATGTAATTGGTCTTTATTAATTCGGATTCTTTCCTCAACCCTGCCTCCGATACCATTCGTCATTGAATTCATCAGATACAGGCCCGAACCTATTCGCGGCTCAATAATCCCGCGACTTCTTCCCCCAGGCATTGCAGGGATAATTTCCGAGGCCAGTGGCGGCATAAAAGGCGGGGGATTTTTGGAGCGCAGCAGGTCCGAGGCATGGTAGGCAAGTCCTCTAAAAAAATATTCGGCGGTTTCGGCTCGACCGAGAGGACGCAATCCAGACGCGCCTAATCCTTTCCTCGCAATATCAAAAAGCCGCGCCGCTTGCGCCGTTTCTCTAATGTAAGTTCCCGCCCGAGACATTGTTTTTGTAATTCTAATGCTCATTGGATGTCAAATTGTTATCGCCCGGGGATTAAAGAAATTTCACTCAATTTTAAAAAAGCTTCAATTGGCGCGAGTTAGGAGAATTTTCTCAACGGCCACCAGCTCATCGCGGGTATTGATACCGAGTGTCTCGTCGGGGTTTTCGGCTTGGCAGGCAAAGACCGGCCGGCCCTGTTTCTTTAAAATATGGATCGTATCGGTCAGATAATATTCTTTCTGCGCGTTCTCGGCCCGGACTTCTTTGAGCGCCGAGAACAGCGCCTCTTTTTCAAAACAGAACGTGCCGGTGTTTATTTCATTTATTTTCAGCTCGGCTGGCAGCGCATCTTTCTTTTCGACGATCCGCAGGATCTCCCCGTTCTCTTGCCTTATGATCCGCCCGTAGTTTCCCGCATCGGGCAAAACAGCCGTCAGATCGGTCGCCGCGGCTTTGTTTTTGATGTGGAAATCAAGGAGCTGGCGCATCGTCTTTTCGGAAATGAGCGGCACATCCCCCGCCAGAACCAGGACCTGGCCGGAAAAATCGCGCAGATGCGGCTCGGTCTGCATCACGGCGTGTCCGGTGCCGAGTTGTTCGGCCTGGACCACAAATTCGACCGGCCAGTCCTTGTAGAAATCGGTGATCAAGCGGCGCCCGTGGCCGACCACGACCAGGGTTTTGGCCGGGTTGAGCTTTTGGACCGTTTTTAGCACATAACTTAGCATCGGCTCGCCCAGTATCTCATGAAAAACCTTGGGCAGGTCGGACTTCATCCTGGTCCCCTTGCCCGCCGCCAAAATGATGGCCGCTAAATCGCTCATAAAATCATTCTAACAGCTAAAAAGGCGGTTTGACAAGCGCCGGCTAAATTTGGTAAAATAACATCAGTGCCCTCAAGAGACAAAATCCTGGCCAAGCTGGCAAAAACGCTTGACTCTGAAAGATATAAACATTGTTTGCGCGCGGAGAAAATCGCGTTGGCCCTAGCCAAAAAATACCGGGTCAACAAAGCAAAAACTTCCCTGGCGGCCCTGCTCCATGACTGCGCGCGCCGCTACGACCGGCCGGCGCTTTTAAGAAAAGCCCGCCAGCTGGATCTAACGATCGATCCGATCCGGCGCTTTGAGCCCAAGCTTTTTCACGGCGAGATTGGCGCTATCATGGCCCGGCGCGAGTTTGGGGTCAAGTCGAAAGAAATACAGCGGGCGATCAGCCGCCACACGACCGGGGCGCCCGGCATGACGGCGCTCGAAAAGGTGATCTATCTGGCCGATCATATTGAAGAGGGACGCGATTTCCCGGGGGTCGGCCGCTTAAGAAAGCTGGCATTTGACGACATGGACCGGGCGATCTTCGAATCGACCTCGGCCATGATCGGGTTCCTGCTGGAGCGGGGCCTGCCGGTCTATCCGCCGACCGTTGAGACGCGGAATTATTTTCTGGCAAAATTAAAATGAAAAAGATATTGATCGTTATTATGGTCTTGCTTATCAGCGCGGCGGCGCTGGTCGGCTTTACCGTCAGCATCGCGGCCCGGCTCGCCCTTTTTGACGTTTTTCTTTCGCTGACGCCGGCCACCCCCATTATCTCCGAGACGAATATCCTGGTCCTGGGGGTTGATAACACCGGCCGGGGCCTCTCCGACACGATCATGGTCCTCCACATCAGCCCGGCCAGGAAATCGGCTTCGGTCGTTTCCATCCCGCGCGACACGATCGTCACCCTGCCGGGGCGCGGCCTCGACAAGGTCAAC
>JAGVQF010000004.1 GCA_020051815.1 Candidatus Saganbacteria bacterium
ATTAGCGATGCCGAGCGAGAAGAAAAATGTTGATAAAAATGATTTCATAAATTGGATAAGCAAATACATGAAAACAGACCCGTCCCAAATATATCAATATAATCCTATTGATGTATATGGTGCAAGGTGCGGGATTGTCCATAGATATAGTGCTAAGTCGGACTTGAGTGATTCCGGCTCTTGCAAGATTTTTGTATATCATGACGGAACAGAACATTATTATAATGCTAATGGCAATAATAATCTTGTCTCGATAAGCATTCCGCGCCTAAAAAAAGATTTTAAATTAGCGGTAATTAATTTCTTGGAAGATGCCCTTAATGATAATTCACTAAAACAAAGAATTGAGAGCCGGCTTGAGTCTTTGTTTCATTATGCAGCCGCCCCCTCTCAGCCGGCTCAATAGATGGCCTTCACATCAACGACGCGCCCTAAATAACTGGTTGAAAGTCCTTGTTCGCCAAGGTAAAATGGAATAGTGATGTTAAATGGCCAAATATGAAGACCTGATTCGTGAATTATATTCCCCCTCCGGCCGAAATAGTCTAAGTAATTTTGTTATTATTTTTATTTTCGTAGCAACCCCCTTTATAGCCCTTCTGATGGTGGCAGTTAATTCCCCCGCCTCTGAAGACTATGTCATTTTGCCATTAATACTATATTTCATGTTCATCTTGTTCCCCATTCAGCTTTGTAATGTGATCAAAAGATTACATGATACTGGGAAATCTGGCTGGTGGTGGTTTGTCGCGCTCATACCCTATATCGGGCCGATTTATTCATTATATTTATTGTTTTTTGTTGACGCGACGGACGGGCCAAATAAATATGGAGATAAACCAGTATAACGAAGGAATTATTGGCAAATTAAATGAGAAGAGCGTTTAACTTCATTTATTTCTCAACTACTTTGACTTCTTTGAAATGTATTCAAATGCCCCCAACAACGATGCCGCAATTGCCGCAGTAATAAATGTGGCAACCATTTTATCCGAGAAGCGGACTATCCCCGACAGATGTATAGCAATTAATAAAGCAATAATAACGCACCCAATTATCGTGAAAACTTTATTAGTCATATGTCCCCCCTGTCTTTACATTAGAAGCATCGTTCTTAGGAGCTAATAGTAATTAGCATGTTTACCAGATTAAAATATTTTCTTCGTCCCCTTTTTCCCCGTATATTGGTTAAGATTGCCTTTAGTTGACCAATTATCAATTTTGGTTCGATTTGGAGAAGATTTGTAATGAGGCGAAACATAAGCCCCACTCTTTTTAAAAGAACCCCTAACCCTCACGCTTTTTGCAAAGGAAACAGAAGCTAATAACGAGCAAATCAAAGCAATTAATACAAGCTTTTTCACTTCCATCACCATCCTTTGCGATATTATACGTTGCTTTTCAAGCAAGGCAAGCGCATCCCGTTGGGGGTTATTTTTCTTCGCTTCTCACAATAGAAATCGCCCATCTTATTGAACGGCATAGTTGAAAAATGATATATGGGGCAAACATCAACAGCCACGCAAATGAATTATACTTTGATGTATTGTATATGTCCGGATATATCGACAATACGTCTTGAAATAATTTTGACATCCTGCCGGCAAATAGATCGACAATGAAAATAATTAAGGGTACATAAATAGTCATTTGAAAAACCAAAAAGCCCAAAAATATAAGCCATTCACGAGCAATCATCTTCCAAGACTTGTTATTCATACGATCACCATCCCTGCCTGAATTATACGCCGCCTGACCTGGCAAGGTAAAGGGCATCAAGTGAATTCACAAGCACATCGGGGAATGAGATGCTTTTGATCAATTCCAACAGGTTCGAAACGCATCCCGCTGGGGCTAATCTTGCATAATTAATTAGAATTAATACTATTCCCGCTAAGGGTCGCCCCACCGATTAAACATTCAATACATGAATTTGACAATAAAACTTTATTATAAAAGAATTCAATAGTTGAATCGTTCAGCCTGATTTTTTCTGGTTTTTCTTTGCGATTATATATTACACCTATCATCTTGCTGTTATCTCCATAATCAATGACCGAAAAACCATGCTTTATGGCGTTAAATATCCTATGCAATATTTTCCCTTCTTTAATATTCAGCCCGACGAGCATTCTGATAATAGAAATAAGTGGGGAACTAATGCCATAATTGCACTCTGGAAGATCAACAAAATAATATTCATACTCTTCTTGGGAAGAAAATCGTATATTTAGATATTCCGCATAAAATTCTTTAGGGTTATCTTTATGCCTATTAACATTCTCAATGATTTCTTCGCTTAAAGTCCCCAGCTTGTTTATGCCACATTCTTCATTGAAAAAAGAGTCGATAAAAGACTGGCGTTTCAGATTTTTAACAGCATAAATAACTTTAACAAGATTTTGAACAGACAGCATCGCTTCCTGGATCATTTTTGCCAGAACTATTTTTTTGACACGTATCCCAATGCGCCTATCCCTATATTTTTCTAGTAGAAAATCGGCAATAACCAAACCGCCACCACAAGCAAACTCATAATAATTCCAAATAATATTGTTATTCCATTTAATATAGGTTTTCAGCGTTTTATTATCTTTCTTGACCATTATTGTCTATTATACCCCTGCGAGATTGAATGCTTCAATGTTAATATGGCCCAAGCGTGAAATGCTTGACCCTGCCTCCCTTGGGGGTATAATCTTTGTGTAATGGGGTGCAAAATGAAAAACTCTCAATTTAGGATTAATATTATAACGAAGCATGGCAAAATTCAGCGCTGGAGAAAAAGAAAAGACCATTGGGAGCAGACCAGCACAAGGGGAATCGTTCGTCGTGCCACGGCCGAACAAGTACTGAATCATCTGTTGCCTCTGCTTGTTCCCAAAAATAAAATACCGATGACTTTAGAAGTTAAATATTCAAGAGGTCGGCGCGTTAGGTGAATTCAGCGTTCCAAACAAAGCGCTAATACTCACGAATGAACATTAACTCGAATTGCGCGAATGGGAATAACTCTAATGCTCGAATCGCACTCAAATGTACGCTAATTCGGATTTGGGACCATTCGCGGCAATTAGCGGATTAGTGATATCGGTAATTAGCGTTTATAGGCGATTAATTAGTTAGTGAGAATTCGTGTTTTTATTGAGAAGAACACATTAATTCTAAGCAATAGTTTTTGATAATATTATGTGATAATATAATATATTATGAGCTTTTCCCTCGGGATCGTCGGACTCCCCAATGTCGGCAAATCGTCGCTTTTTAACGCGCTCTCGCGCGCGAAGGCGAACGTCTCGAACTATCCGTTCTGCACCATCGACCCGAATATCGGCGTGGTTGAGGTGCCCGACGAGCGCCTGCAGACGCTGGCCAAAATGTTCAGCTCCAAAAAGATCGTGCCGGCTGTCATCGAGTTCTACGACATCGCCGGGCTGGTCAAGGGAGCGAGCCGGGGGGAAGGGCTGGGCAATAAGTTTTTGGCCAACATCCGCGAAGTTGACGCCATCCTCCACGTCGTGCGCTGTTTCAAGAGCGATGAGATCATCCACGTCGAAGGGACGGTCGATCCCAAACGCGACATCGAGATCATTAACCTGGAATTGAGCCTGGCCGACATGTCGCAGGTCGAAAAGCGCATCACCTACATTAAACCCAAGTTTAAGACTGGCGACCCGCGCGCTGTCCGGGAGAACGCCTTCCTGCTCGAGCTTTACGACTGGCTGGCGGCCGGCCGGATGGCCCGCAATTTCCACATCGAAGACAAGGACCGGGAATTCTTGAAAGAACTCTCGCTTTTGACGGTCAAGCCGGTCCTCTATGCCGCCAATGTGGATGAATCGGGCGACCACGACCAGGTCGAGATCATCCGGGCGATCGCCAGGGAAGAGAAGGCCCACGTGGTGACAATTTCCTCTAAACTCGAGGCTGAGCTGGCCGAGCTCTCCCCCGAAGACGCGCAGGCATATTTGGCGGAATTAGGCGTAAAAGAAGCGGCCCTGGCCAAGTTGATCCGCGCCGGCTATGAACTGCTTAATTTGATAACTTTCTTCACCGCCGGCGAAAAAGACTCCCATGCCTGGACGATCACCCGCGGCGCCAAGGCCCCGCAGGCGGCCGGCCAGATCCACTCCGACATGGAGCGCGGCTTTATCGCGGCCGAAGTTGTCCACTACCAGGACATGATCGCCTGCGGCACCTTTGCGGCCGCGCGCGAAAAAGGCCTGCTCCACACCGAAGGCAAGCAGTACGTAATGCAGGACGGAGATTTGATTTTGGTCAGGTTTGTGGTATAATTATTTTATGACCAATTATGAATTAATCCTTATTTTTGACCCCAATCTGGGGGAAGAAAAGACCGGCGTTATGGTCGGCAAGATCGAAGAGAAGCTCAAATCCCTCGGCGGCGAAGTTGAAAAAGTCGACAAATGGGGCGTCCGGCGCCTGGCGTCGATGATCAAAAAAGCCAAGACTATGACCCAGGGCTATTATGTCCTGGTCAAATTCAAGGCGCCGACCAGCGTGCCGGCCGAACTGCGCTCCTACCTCAAAGTTAACGAAAGCATCGTTCGCTATTTCCTGTCGCTGGCCGTTGTTGTCCTGCCGGGCACCTCGTCCAGACGGACGGCTCCGGGAGCCGTCGCCGCCCCATCCGCGCCCGAAGCGGTCGAGATCGGCGAGATAAAAGGCAAACCTCTTGGCGAATCTCAATAGGATCATCCTTGTTGGCCGGTTGACGGCCGACCCCGAAGCCCGCTTCAGCGCCGACAGCATGGCTGTGACAAAATTCCGCCTGGCGGTGGAACGCCCGACGGCCGGCGTGAAAAGGGAAGACAGTGTAGATCTGATCGATATCGTGGCCTGGCAGAGACTGGCCGAAGTTTGCGCCCAGTACCTAAAGAAGGGGCGCCTGGTCCTGGTCGAAGGCCGCATCCAGAACCGCTCGTTCGAAGACCAGTCCGGCCAGCGCCGGTATGTGACGGAGGTTGTGGCCAAGAATATGACGATGCTCGACGGTAACGAGTCACGAGTCGCGAGTCACGAGTCACGAGTCGAAAACGGACCCGCGACGCGCGACACGCGACCCGAGACCGTTGACGATGAAGAGCTCGCCAGCGATCTGCCGTTTTAGTTTATGTATAACAAAGTATTTCTGATCGGCAACCTGACGCGCGACCCGGAACTGCGCTTTACGACAAGCGGGATCCCGGTCGCCTCGTTCGCGATCGCGGTCAACCGGTTCAAGAAGAAGACCGACGAAGCGGGCGCAAGCCAGGCGCAGGATGTCGATTTTATCAATATCGTGGCCTGGCGGCGGCTGGCCGAGATCTGCGGCGAGTACCTGAAAAAGGGCCGGCCGGTCGCCATCGAAGGGCGCCTGCAGCTCCGAAGCTATACCGGCAAGGACGGCCAGCCGAAAACGATGGCCGAAGTGGTGGCCGACGGGATGCAAATGTTGGGGTCACGAGTCACGAGTCACGAGTCGCCAGTCGGAAACGGACCCGCGACCCGAGACACGGGACACGTGACGAATGAAGAGGCTGATGAGATTCCGTTTTAAAAAAAGAGGTGCGTAAATGACGAGAGAAGCCAGAAAGCCGAAAACAAAGCCGGGCGCGTTTAAAAAAAGAAAAAGGAAGCCGTGCCTCTTTTGCATCGAGCAGACGATCCTCGATTACAAAGACGCCGCTTTTGTCAAACGGTTCATGACTGACCGGGGCAAGATCGCCCCGCGCCGGCTCTCCGGCTGCTGCGCCGAACATCAGCGCATGATCGCCAAGGCCATTAAGCGCGCGCGCCAGATCGGCACCGTGCCATACGTGGTAGACTAAACTTGTTCCGAGAGGAGTCGAGGAAATGAAGATCATACTCTTAGAGGACGACAAGATCCAGAACGTTTCCGACGGTTACGCCCGCAACTATCTTCTGCCGCGCGGCCTGGCCATCACGGCCACGCCGGCTGCGATAACCGCGGTCGAAAAGCGCAAAGAAAAGAAACTGGCCGAGATCGAAGCCCGCAAAAAGACGATGCAAGCGACGGCTGACCAGCTCTCCGCGCTTGAGGTCACGATCACGGCGGACGTGGGCGAGGGCGGCAAGCTGTTCGGCTCTGTGACCACCAACGATATCGCCCGGGCCATCAAGCAGTCGGCTGGCATCGACGTCGACCGGCGCAAGATCGAACTGACCGAGCCGCTCAAGGTCGTCGGCGACTACACCGTCAATATCAAGCTCTACCAGGATATTCTCGCCTCGCCGAAAATAAAAGTTTCGCCCAAATAAGAAGCTGATGAGCTCTCTCAAAGAGAAGCTGGCCGCCCTGCCTCCTCGGCCGGGCGTTTATTTTTTTAAGGACAAAAAGGGCGAGATCATCTACATCGGCAAGGCGAATTCCCTGCGCAAGCGGGTCGGCTCTTACTTTAAGCCCCATCCCGAACTCAAGACCAGCATCCTCGTCGAGCGCCTCTATGATATCGACTACACGACAACCGCCACGGAACTCGACGCGCTTCTGCTCGAAGACGAGCTGATCAAAAAATACAAGCCCCGCTACAACGTCGCCCAGCGCGACGACAAGTCATTCCCGTATCTCAAACTGACGGTCAAGGAGGAGTGGCCGCGGCTCCTTTTGGCCCGCCGCAAGGAAGATGACGGCGCCCTCTACTTTGGCCGCTATCAGGGCGGCATGGTGCGGGCGGTCCTGCGCCTGGCCAAGAAATTGTTCCCCATCCGCTGGTGCAAAGAGACGCCGCTCAAAAAGCGCCAGCAGCCGTGCCTCTACTATCACATCGGCAGCTGCTCCGCCCCCTGTACCGGCAATATTTCCCACGACGACTACAGCGCGCTGGTCAAAAGTATCATCCTCTTTTTAAAGGGGAAAATGAAAGGGGCGATCGACGGCCTCAAGGGCGAGATGAAGAGGGCCTCGGCCGCGCAGGATTTTGAGCAGGCGGCCTTTTTGCGCGACAAGATCGAGATGCTCGAGAAAATGATGGAGGGGAAAACCAACCTGGCCAAGGCCCCGTCGCCCCGCCTCCTGCGCGAGCTGGGCGAACTGCAGCAGGCGCTGGGGCTCGACAAACAGCCGATGCGGATCGAGTGTTTTGATATCTC
>JAGVQF010000134.1 GCA_020051815.1 Candidatus Saganbacteria bacterium
ATCAAGGTCATTACGCCTTTGATCAATATGACCAAGGAACAAATAATTCGTTTGGGCATGAGACTTGGCGCGCCGTTGGAAAAGACCTGGTCGTGCTATGCCGGAGGCAAAGAGCCGTGCGGGGTTTGTGACAGTTGTATTTTGAGAGAGAAGGGCTTTAGTGCGGTGCGCGATCGATCTCGAGACCGAGGTCGCTGATCATCTGGAGGTCTTTTTCCGCCGATTGGCCTTTTGTTGTTAAATAATCCCCGACCAGAGTGACGTTGGCCCCCGCGATGAACATCAGCGGCTGGAGACTGCCCAGCGCTTTTTCTCTCCCCCCAAAAACCCCGATATCTTTTGACGGCAAAATAAATCGATAAGTCGCGACCAATTTTAAAACTTCGAACGGGGGCATCGGGTGATGATCGGCCGCGGCGGGGGTTCCGGGAATAGGGTTTAAAATATTGATCGGCACCGATTCGACATTTAGTTCGCGCAAAGTTAAGGCAAACTCAACCCACTGTTCCGGTGTTTCACCCAAGCCAAAGATCCCGCCGGAACATGTATCCAGCCCCGCTTCCTTGGCCAGCCGGATCGTCCCCAGCCGCTCGGCGTATGAATGAGTGGTGCACATCTTGTCAAAATAGCTCTCGGCTGTTTCGAGATTGTGATGGAGCCGTTTCAGGCCGGACTGTTTTAATTGTTTTATCTGTTCAAGGTTTAATGTCCCCAAGGAAACACAGCGGTTAAGGTTCGTTTCGCTCGTGATCGTTGAGAGCGCGGAGCCAAGAGTTCGGAGTTCGGGGTCAGAGTGAATGGTCTTGCCGGAGGTGACGAAAGAAAAGCAGGTTGCCGACATGTTTTTCTCGGCCGATTTGGCGGCTTCGACGAGTTCGTTCTTATTCATTAACGGATAAACCTGGCAATCGGTCTTGTGATGGGCCGACTGGGCGCAGAAGGAGCAATCCTCCGAACAGCGGCCGGACTTGGCGTTGACGATGCCGCAGAGCTTGACCTTGTTGCCCTTAAAGTGGCGCCTTATTTTTTCCGCCGCAGTTAGGAGAGCAAAGAGCTCGGAGTCCGGAGTATTAATTAGGTCATTGGCTTCCGCTTGAGAAATATGCGATCCGGCGATAGCCCTTCCGGCCAATTCTTGATAATTCATTAAATTAATTATAACATAGGTAATATGAAACTCGTTTTCCTGCACGGCTTTGCGACCGGGCCGGCGATCTGGGATGCCCAGAAAACAGATTACGCGCCGCAGCTCGATCTCTCCGATATCGAAGCGGAGAGCATCTGGCTGGAGGGGGCGATTTTGCCCGGCTCGGTACTTGTTGGCTGGTCGATGGGCGGGATGGTCGCCCTGCAGACGGCCGCGCTCTCGAACGGCAATGTCCGAGGGCTGGTGCTCGTTTCAACGACGCCCAAGTTCGTCAGCGCCCCGGATTACCCTCACGGTTTGCCGCCGGTTTTGCTCAAGAATCTGCGCAAGCGGATCAAGACTCATGGCACGAAAGTTTTCCACGATCTGGTCTTTAAGGGGAGAAAGGCCGCCGGTTTTATCGAAACGCCGGTGGAGGAAGCGGAAAAAGAATTGGCCGAGCTCGAGCGGATCGACCTGCGCGAACTCCTGCCCACGATCGAGGTGCCGACCCTCATCATCCATGGCGAAAAAGACGAGATCTGCCCGCCCGGCGCCGCCCGCTATATGAACGAGCAGATCCCCGACAGCAGCCTGGTCATGATGCCCGAGGTCGGCCACGCGCCGATGCTCGAGGCGCCGGAGAGATTTAACGAGATCTTATGCTGGACAAACAACTTATAAGCCGCAACTTTTCCCGCAGCGCCGGCCATTACGACGAGCACGCCGTTTTGCAGAGGGAAATGGCCGACGATCTTTTTTCACTGCTTACCACTTACAGCTTAGAGCTTAAAGCTATCCTCGACATCGGCTGCGGTACCGGTTATCTGACGAGAAAATTAGCCGAGCACTATCCGGCGGCGAGAATCGAAGGGATAGATATTGCCCCCGGAATGATAGAAGCGGCGAATAAATATCAACTGAACAACTTGTCGTTTAAGGTCGAAGATGGGGAAAGGATGGAGGAGAAGGAGGGGGAGGGAGGAGAAGGGATATATGACCTGGTCGCCTCTAACGCTTCCCTGCAATGGATGTCGGTCGAAAAAGTTTTCGCCAATGTCGCGAAGCTACTCAAGCCAGGCGGCCTTTTCGTTTTTTCTACTTTCGGGCCGAAGACGTTAAGAGAGCTCAAAGAGTCCGGCTTTCGGGTCAACGAATTTCCGGACACGATAGCGATCGAGCAGTTGTTAAAGCCCGCCTTCGTCAATATTTTCTTGGCCTCCCGCGTCAGCCGTGAAAAATTCAAAGGTGTCAAAGAGCTGATCTATCACCTCAAAGAGCTTGGCGCCCAGACGGCCGGAGCAGGCGAAAAATTCCAGCCGTCGGCTTTTAAAAAGTACCGGGAGAAGTACGGCGGCGCAGACGGCATCAGCGCGAGCTTTGAGCTGATCTACGGACTATTTAAGCGGAGGGAAACAGCCCTCATCCGCTGACGCTTAACCTTCTCACCCTCTCCCAGAGGGAGAGGGTATCTCTCTAAAGCTGCCGTGCGTATTACCTTCTCCCTCTGGGAGAAGGGGGCCGGTTGAGGGTTGGCGGATGAGGGCTGTTATGGTACAATTTATATCATGGCAGAAGAACTAAAGATCAAGAAAGAGATGTCGATCGCCGAGGCGCTTAAGATCAAGCCGCAGATCGCGGCGGTCCTGATGACCCGCGGCATGCACTGCCTCGGTTGCGTGATCGCCCAGGGCGAGACGATCGAGCAGGCGGCCGAGGTCCACGGCCTTGATGTTGACCAGCTGGTCAAAGACCTCAACGAGCTAAAAAATGTCTAACGTCAAAATATATTCGACCCCGAGCTGCCCCTATTGCAAAGCAGTTAA
>JAGVQF010000127.1 GCA_020051815.1 Candidatus Saganbacteria bacterium
ATCGGCCAGGCCTGCGAATTCGATTACTCGGGCTCACAGGCGTGTAAAGCGTTGCGCGAAGAGGGGTATGAGATCGTCCTCATTAATTCGAACCCGGCCACGATCATGACCGATCCCGAGATGGCGCACCGCACTTACATCGAGCCGATCACCGTCGATATCTGCTGTAAGATCATCGAGAAGGAGCGGCCGCAGGCAATCCTCCCGACCTTGGGCGGCCAGACCGCCCTGAATATCGCGGTCGGCATTGCCGAAACAGGGATTTTGGAAAAATATAAGATCGAGATGATCGGCGCCGATATCACGGCCATCAAAAAAGCCGAAGACCGCGAGCTGTTCAAAGCCGCTATGGAAAAAGCCGGCCTTGATCTCCCCAGGAGCGCTTTTGCCAGGAACTTAGATGAAGCGATGGAGGCCATTAAAAAGATCGGCCTGCCGCTGATCGTGCGCCCGAGCTTTACGCTGGGCGGCTCGGGTTCCGGTGTCGGGCATACCAAGGAAGAATTCGAGGCGATCGCGCGCAAGGGTCTGGAGCTTTCGCCGATCTCGGAGATCCTGATCGAAGAAGACCTGACCGGCTGGAAAGAATTTGAGCTTGAGGTGATGCGCGACAAAAAAGACAATGTCGTCATTATCTGCTCGATCGAAAATATCGACGCCATGGGGGTCCATACCGGCGATTCGATCACCGTCGCTCCGGCGCAGACATTGACCGACCGGGAATACCAGAAGATGCGCGACCAATCGATCGCCGCCATCCGCGCCATCGGCGTTGAGACCGGCGGCTCAAACATCCAGTTTGCCGTGCATTCCGAGACCGGCCGCATGGTCATTATTGAAATGAACCCGCGTGTTTCGCGCTCCTCGGCGCTGGCCTCCAAAGCGACCGGTTTCCCGATCGCCAAGATCGCGGCCAAGCTGGCTGTCGGCTACACGCTCGACGAAATTCGAAATGATATAACCAAAGAAACACCGGCCAGTTTTGAGCCGTCGATCGATTACTGCGTCGTCAAGATCCCGCGCTTCACGTTCGAAAAATTCCCCGACACGCCGGCGGTCATCGGCACGTCGATGAAGTCGGTTGGGGAAACGATGGCGATCGGCCGCACGTTCAAAGAAGCCCTGCAGAAGGGACTGCGCTCGCTTGAGGTCGGCCGGGCGGGGTTGGGCGCTGACGGCAAAGAGTTCATTAAAGAAGAGCTGTTGATGGAAAAGCTCAAAACCCCCAACGATCGCCGGATATTCTATATTAAACAGGCCTTGAAGAACGGCATGACGACCCAGGAGGTTTATGGGCTGACCCACGTCGATCCGTGGTTCCTGGAAAATATTAAAGAAATTATTGAAGAAGAAAATAGGATCAAGGCGCAAGGGGCAAGCATCCTGGACGACAAAGATTCGCTTTTTCAGGCCAAACAGTTCGGTTTTTCCGACCGGCAATTGGCTTATCTGACCGGGAAGACCGAGAAAGAGGTCTACGCCAGGCGCAAAGAGCTGGGCGTTTCGGCGGTTTATAAATTGGTCGACACCTGTGCGGCGGAGTTTGAGGCCTTTACCCCTTATTATTATTCGACTTATGAAACCGAGGATGAGGTCAAGCGCAGCCGCAAAAAGAAAGTCATGATCCTGGGCGGCGGCCCCAACCGGATCGGGCAGGGGATCGAGTTCGATTACTGCTGTGTCCACGCCTCATTTGCCCTGCGCGAAGAAGGGATCGAGTCGATCATGGTTAATTCCAATCCCGAAACCGTTTCGACCGACTATGACACTTCGGACAAACTTTATTTTGAGCCGCTGACGCGCGAAGATGTCCTCAATATCATTGAAAAAGAAAAACCGGACGGAATTATTGTCCAGTTTGGCGGGCAAACGCCGCTCAATTTAGCATTGCCGCTCGAAGCGGCGGGGGCCAAGATCATCGGCACTTCGCCCAAGTCGATCGATAAGGCCGAAGACCGCAAGCGCTTTGCCAAGATGCTCAAAAAGCTGAAACTTTACCAGGCGCCCAACGGCACCGCTTTCTCGCCGGCCGAGGCAAAAAAGATCGCCAAGAAGATCGGCTACCCATGCCTCGTCCGCCCGTCATATGTCCTCGGCGGCCGGGCCATGCGCCTGGTCTATGACGACAACGACCTCAACGAATTCATGACCACGGCGGTTAAAGTCTCGCCGGATCATCCCGTCCTGGTCGACAAGTTCCTCGAAGACGCGATCGAGGTCGATGTCGACGCGGTCTCCGACGGCAAGCAGACTGTTCTCTGCGGCATCATGGAGCACATAGAAGAAGCGGGCATCCACTCCGGCGATTCGGCCTGCTCGCTGCCGCCGTTCTCTTTGAGCCCAGAGATCATCGAAACGATCAAGCAGAACACTTATGCCATGGCCAAGGAGCTCAAGGTCAAAGGGCTGATGAATGTCCAGTTCGCCGTCAAGAACGACCGGGTCTTTGTCCTCGAGGTCAATCCGCGGGCCTCGCGCACCATCCCTTTTGTTTCCAAAGCGACCGGCGTCCCCTGGGCCAAGATCGCGACCAAGGTCATGGTCGGCCGATCGCTGAAATCGCTGGGGATCGAGAAAGAAGTTGAGATTAAGCATATCGCCGTCAAAGAAGCGGTTTTCCCGTTCAACCGGTTCCCGGGCGCCGACGCGGTCCTGGGCCCCGAGATGAAATCGACCGGCGAAGTGATGGGGATCGACGACGACTTCGGCACGGCGTTCATGAAATCGCAGATCGCCGCCGGCCAGAACCTGCCCTTAAAGGGGAAGGTTTTTGTCTCGGTCAATAACCGCGACAAAAGGGCGATTGTATATATCGTCAAGCACTTAGTCGATCTCGGTTTTTCCATTGTGGCGACCGAGGGGACCGGCGGTGTGTTAAAGAAGAACGGAGTGGCCTGTGAGATCGTTTCCAAGTTAAGCGACACAAAGAAAGATATTCTCGACCTGGTCGATAAGGGCAAGGTCTCGCTACTGATCAACACGCCGGGCGGTAAAAAGACGAGGGCCGACGAAGCCAAGATCCGCTCCGCTGCTGTCATGCACAGCATCCCGCTCATCACCACGATCTCCGGCCTCCAGTCGGCGGTGAACGGCATCGAGTCAGCCATGAAGAAGGGGTTTGAAGTCAAAGCCCTGCATGATTATCATATGGCTATAAGGGAGGGCGAGAAAAATGGGTAAATGGGATACGCTGGCCGATAAAGCGACGGTTGAGAAAACCATGGCGGCGCTCAAAGCGACCGGGATCAACTCATATTTTGTTGAGAATGGCGCGGCGGCGAAACAGAAGTTCTTCGAGCTCCTGCCCGAAGGGGCCGAGGTGATGAATAATTCTTCGACGACTCTGAACGTTCTTGGCATTACGGATGAGCTGGCCAAATCAAGCAAGTATGTTTCGGTCCGCAACAAGCTGACGGCGATGGACAGGAAGACGCAAAACCGGCTGATGCAGCAGATGGGGGCGGCGCCCGAATGGGCGGTCGGCTCCGTCCACGCGGTGACGCAGGACGGCCGCGTCATGATCGCTTCGGCCTCGGGCAGCCAGCTGCCGGGCTACGCCGGCGGCGCCGACCACGTCATCTGGGTCGTCGGCACGCAAAAGATCGTTAAAGATCTTGACGACGGCAATAAAAGGCTCTATGAGTACGTCCTGCCGCTCGAAGACGCGCGGGCGAGAAAGGCCTACGGCATGGGCAGCGCGGTCAATAAATTGCTTATCATCAATAATGATAAATCGCGGATCCATCTGGTCTTTGTCAACGAAGTTTTGGGCTTTTAAACCACCGCGAATTGTGCTATACTACATAAGGGATTAACAATGATTGACCTCGCAATTCATTTTGGGAGGGGATCACGATGAAAAGAATGGTTTTTGCCGCTGTGTTGCTTCTGCTGTTTGTCTCTGCCTCGCTGGCCGAAGATTCAAAGTACCAGCTCTATTCGGAGAGCAAAGGTTTATTGGGCGGCCGCCGGGTAATTATGCTTGATAAAACGACCGGCGATTCATGGCTCTACACCGATAACAAATGGGTGCCGATCCTGAAAACGGTTGCCGAAGTTAAGTCGGCCGATGATGATGCCAAGGCCAAACTGGCGGCGGAACTGGCCGCTTTAAATGACAAGCAGTCGCAGGAGATAAAAACGCTCAAGGATAAACAGGAAACGGAATTGGGTGTTTTGAGAGAGAAACTCGAAGCCAAGAAAGCCCCGGAGGCCAGAGCGTCTCAACCGGCGGTCAAGGCGCGGCCGATCTACGCCAAAAAGAAAACCACTTCGGCCGCCAAATCGGCCCAGGCCGAAAATGAGGGGAGCGACACTGAAGCCCCGCCGGCCTGGCTCAATGAATAAATCCCCACACCAAAACACACTGGCTTAACTTCGGGTATTTGGTGTGGGGATAAATATAGTGAAATCGCTTGACAAACACAACGATAATAGTATAAGATAGAAGAGTCGAGTTTAATGTTGATTTGAGTAAAAGAGTCTCTGCGTCTTTTTTCTTAGTGTGTTCCGCTTAGTCGGTCCCCACAAACATCATTGAACCAGCAGAAAAATAAAAAAAAGGAGATCAAACATGAAGAGCATTTTCGTAGGTAACCTTCCGTGGTCAACCACCGATGCCGATCTTTCCGCCAAATTTGGCGAATTCGGTAACGTGTTGTCAGCCCGGATCGTGACTGACAAGTTCACGGGCAAGTCCCGCGGTTTCGGATTTGTTGACATGGAAGACGCTGACGCCGAAAAAGCGATTGCCGCGATGAGCGGGCAAAAGTGGGGCGACCGCGAGCTGACAGTCAATGAAGCCAAGCCGAAGTCGGAAAGCCGCGATCGCGATCGCGGCCCAAGACGCGAATTCAGCCGGTTCTAATAAAAAGAACTCTGAAATTATTAAGGCCCTGGGGTAACACCCGGGGCCTTTTTTTATGCGCGGGAGACTTCTCTTGAGGCGATGAGGTCGGCGTCGAGCCCCAGGAAAGCTTTGGCGATGATATCTCCGACTTTGACCGGCCGATCGAGCCTGATCTTCTTGATCTCGGTCATTGCTTCGAGAAGTTTCGCCTTCGGAATTGGGCGGCTGGTCCGGACCGGGACCATTTTCAGCTCAAGACCCCTGGCCAGAACGGTTGAAGAGAGCACCCTCATCGGAGCCGCGATCTCCTGCCTGGCGTAAGCCGGGCCTTTTTCGCATTTGTTGCCGGTCAGGCTGATGATGTGCCCGCCTTCAACGTCTATCTCCAGCTGGCAGCCGATCGGACACTCAATACAGGTTAATTTTCTCTTCATGATCGCCTCAAATATTCGGCCGCCGCTTGGCCGGTTTTTTCGCTGTCGCGGGTGACCGAATCAGCCAGATCGTAGATCTTGTATGAATTGCCGCAGACGAAAATGTCTGGGCTCGTGATCTTTGAAACGTCGGAAACGCCGGCCATCTCGAGGAGCTCGTTCTCCGGGATCAGGCCGGCGGAGACCAGCACAGTGTCGCAGGCGAGCTCAAACGTTTCGTGGGTCTCGAGATTCTCGACCAGGACTTTTTCCACCCGGTCGCGGCCATAGATCCTGGCCACCCGGTGATGCAAATAAAGGGGAATAGAGAAGTCCGTAAGGCACAAGACGACGTTGCGCACTAGGCCGCGCGATTCTTTCTGGAGCTCGATGACAGCCTTAACTTTAGCTCCTTCGAGCGTCAGGCGACGCGCCATAATGAGCCCGATGTCGCCCGAGCCGATGACCACGATCTCCAGGCCGGGCAGGAGCCCCTCGATATTTATCATCTTCTGGGCGAGACCGGCGGTGTAGATGCCGGCGGGGCGGGTGCCCGCGGTGTGGATCATCTCCCTCGTTCTTTCGCGGCAGCCGGTCGCCATGATCAGCGCTTTAGCTTTTATCTCTTCAAGTTTGCCGGGCTTTAAATAGGTGATGATCTTATCTTTGGTTAGACTGACGACGAACGATCTTAAACTGACCTCGATATCCCTGATTTCCTCGATCTTCTTGATAAACCGATCCGCATATTCCGGCCCGGTCAGGTTCGCTTTGAAGCGCTGCAGGCCGAAGCCGGGATGGATGCACTGGTTGAGGATGCCGCCAAGGTATTGGTCGCGCTCGAGGAGCAGGATGTCGTTGACTCCGGCTTCATGCGCCGCAACAGCCGCCGCCATGCCGGCCGGGCCTCCGCCGACTATTACTAAGTCGCGAGTCACGAGCCGCGAGTCGCGAGTCATGTTCGCTCCTTCTTGATGATTTCCGATCCCGGGCCACGTTTTGTGATATCAGTTAACGGAACTTTTAACTCTTCTGCCATGATCTTCATGATCCTGGTAGTGCAGAAGCTACCGTGACAGCGGCCGGCCTGGGCGCGTGTCCTGAACTTTATGCCGTCGAGCGTCCTGGCGCCTCTTTTCATCGCGTCTCTGATCTCCCGCTTTGAGACCATTTCACAGCGGCAAACGACATCGCCGTAAGAAGAGTCTTCCTTTATCAGCTCCCAGGTTTTGTCGAAAG
>JAGVQF010000073.1 GCA_020051815.1 Candidatus Saganbacteria bacterium
CTCAAGATGCTGGCGGACGAGAAGGGGATAGAGCATGTTGTCGACGGCTCAAATTTTGATGACCTCTCCGATTACCGGCCCGGCGGCCGCGCCAAGAAAGAACTGGGAGTCAGGAGCCCGCTCCAGGAAGCCGGGCTGACCAAAGCGGAAATTCGCGAACTCTCCAAAGAAGCCGGCCTGCCGACCTGGGACAAGCCGTCGATGGCCTGCTTGTCTTCGAGGATCCCTTACGGCACGCGGATCGATGAGGGGATCTTGAAGATGGTGGGCGAGGGCGAAAAATATTTAAGGTCGCTCGGCTTTAAGCAGCTGCGCGTGCGGCACCACAAAAATATCGCCCGGATCGAGGTCGACCAGGCGGCCCTGCCCGAAGTCATGGAGCGCGGCGTCATGGATGGCATCGTCAAAAAATTCGAAGAACTGGGCTACGTTTATGTCACCCTCGACCTCAAAGGCTATCGCACGGGGAGCATGAACGAAGGTTTTCATGGCTTATGATGCCGCTGTCATCGGCGCCGGGCCGGCCGGCGCGACAGTCGCCTTTCTCCTCTCTCGTGCCGGTTTAAAAGTCCTCCTGCTCGAAAAAAAGAAATTGCCCCGCTTTAAGGCCTGCGGCGGCGGTATTTCACTCAAATTCCTGGGATCGCTCCCCTTTGACGCTTCACCGGCTATCACCGGCCGGGTCTCCCGCATCAAATATTTTTATAAAATGGCCGACCCGGTCGAAGTTGAACTCGGAGCGGAGCTGGCCATGGTCAACCGGCCGAAATTCGATCTTTTAATTGTTGAAGCGGCGGCCCGCCTGGGCGCGAAAGTCGTTGACGAGAGCGAAGTTAGAGAGCTTGAAATATTGGAGAACGGCGTCAGGCTCTCGACGGAAAAAGATAATTACGAGGCCAGGTATTTGATCGGGGCGGACGGGGTCTTTAGCCAGGTGGCCGCCCGAACGGGCTTGCGGCGCGGCGCCAAATTCGATCTGGCGCTCGAAATAGAATTGCCGGAACGCAAACATCCGCTCTCGACCCTTTATATGGGTTTCGGCCAGGTCAGGGAAGGTTATGCCTGGTCTTTCCCGAAAACCGATAATTATTCGATCGGGATCGGCGGCAAGAACAGCCCGCGACTGGCGGTGGAGCTGAAAAAATGGCTGGCCTTTCTCGGCTATCCGGCCGACGGGAAAATGGATCTGCATGGGCATTCACTGCCTCTGCCGAAAGCCGGAGAAAAACTCCAGCGGCAGAATGTTCTTTTGGTCGGTGATGCGGCCGGGTTGGTCAATCCGTTGACGGGGGAGGGGATACGTTACGCGATCCAGTCGGCCCAGATCGCGGCTCAAACGATCGCTTCAGGCAAAATTAATGGCTACAGCCGGGAGATATATGAAAAGATCAGCTCCGATTTTAAATACGCCTATTACCTGCGGACGCTCTTTGCTTTCTTGCCCGGCTTCTGCTACCGCTACGGTGTAAAAAATCCGGCCGCTTCTCAATTTCTCTCCGGGATATTCTGCGGCGAAGCTGCTTTTAAGGACTTTTACTGGAAAGCGATCAGGTTTATCAACCCGATCAAATTTCTCTCGGCCAGGTGAAGATGAATTTTGCTCCATGCTCCAGCGATGATTCCACTCTTATCGTGCCGCCTAAATCATTGATAATTTCTTTGACCGTGGCCAGGCCGATACCGCTTGAAGAGTACCCCCTTTTTTCAACTTCTTCCCGGTTAAGGGTTTCGAGAAAACGAAAGATCCTTTCGTGATACATTGGGTCGATCCCCGGCCCGTTGTCGGCGACTGTGATCTCGAGCCAATTGTTGTCTATTGCACGCCAGGCGACTTCAACCCGGCCATTTTCCGGCGAAGGGTGGTGTTTTATGGCATTGCTGATCAGGTTGTAAAGCACGCGCCATAGATTGTTTTTATAGGTTGAGATTTCTAGAGTTGCCTGCGGGACGACAAGCTCAAGGCCTGTCGGCGCAGGCAGGTCTCTTTCGACCATCTCTTGAATAAATTGTCGCAAGTCCATCCTCTCGCTTTTACTTCTTGATTTACTTCGAGCGTAGTCAACCAGGTCGTCGATCAAGCCCTGCAATCGTTTCGCCTGTGTTTTTAAAATTTCGAGATGTCCCTGCATATCATTCATCTTATCTTCAGGCAGGGCGGAGCCGAAATCATCAATTATCCAACCCACGAGATTCGCCAGTCTACCGATGGGGCCTTTTAGATCGTGGGCCAGGCCGTAGGCGATGCTCTCCAGTTTGGCGATGGTTTTTTCCAGTTCGAGCCGGTATTTTTCCCGGTCCGTGACGTCACGCTTAACGCCGATAAAATGAGTTATCTTGCCGTTCTCATCTTTGACCGGTGAAATGGTTGCTTCTTCGATGTAGATGCTCCCATCCTTCCTTCTGTTATGAAGGATACCATGCCAGTTTTCTCCGCGTGTAATCGTGGCCCATAAAACTTTATAGAAGGTCTCATCCTGCAGGCCGCTCTTCAAAATACGCGGGTTATGCCCGACAACTTCTTTTGCCGAGTAGCCGGTGATCTCGCAAAAAGCGGGATTGACGAATTGAATGAGCCCGCGATAATCGGTGATGACGATTGAATCGGCCGTATGCATGACAGCGGCTTCCAGTAGTTTGAGCCGCTGTTCTATTTGCTTACGTTCGGTGACGTCGCGGACAATGCCAATCGCGTACCAGTGGTTGCCGATCTTGTATGCCGATTTGGAAAGCTCGACTGGAAATTCGGTCCCGTCCTTGCGCCGGGCGGTTACTTCAAGCGTTTTGCCCAGGCCTGGCCCGCTGCCGGTTTCCCGGAATTTCGGGAAAACCCGCTGGAAGTCGGCGTGGTAACGTTCCGGCGCGATGAGAGAATGAAGGTCATGTCCCAAGGCTTCCTCTTTCGTGTAACCGAACATCTCCTCGGCGGCGTGGTTCCATGAGGTCACTCTCCCATTATCATCCAAGATTAAAATGGCGTCCTTTGATGCATCTACCGCTTTTTCTATAATTCCGAGCCGGCCTTCGGTTTCTCGGAGAGCGATATTAGCGCGGCGGGCACCGAAGTAGGGACCGGCCTGAAGTATTTCGATCCTCTGCTCAATCCGGCCAATTGATCCTGTGGCCTGAACCGCCCGCAGGGCGTATTTGGCCGTCTGCCAGGCCTGGATTTCCACCCGGTTGCCGAACCCAAGTTTCTTGTCCCAGTGTTCCAGGCCTCTTGGGGTCAGGGCGGACCTTATTGTTGTTCTTGAAATTTTCATCAAGTCTTTATCGGCCGTTGTTTTAGGAAATTTCAGCTAACAGCTGATCTGATATATTCCAGCCGTCGTCATTTTCCGGACCAAGCTCAAAGACCGCCAGGCATCGATCGGGCTCGTTGATTTTGTAGAGCCGGGCGGTTTTGACCGGTTTCCCATTGACGATTTCTGCCTGAAGGGTGAGCTCGGCTTCTTTTTCCCCCGAGCGCAAGAGCGCTCTAAAGCCCGCCGTAAAGCCGCTTAAGCGATAGGGGTTGCTTTTTTTGAAGTGAGATGGATAAAACAATTCTTATGTATGCTCCTTCTAATCCGTCCGTAAAGTAGCGGGCTAGCTTTAAAAATCCAGGCCTGAATAGCTCTCGATTCTTCAGTCGGCGTTGGGCTGCCAATGTGGTCAGCCATCGGTTTTTGTTTGGCCGCTCGATTTGCCGCCGCCGCGGTTGAACTTGCGGCAATGATAATGGACTTTTCACGATCGTGGTCTCTCCTGGCCCCGTCATGGCGGCGGATAATAATGTTCGCTTCGCTCGGTGATCTAAGGTGAACGGCGACGTAGGAAAGAGGCGCGGCCGCCGTTGAGCAGACTTTGATCTTGATCGGCTTTCCTGCCCGGTCATTGGCCAGCAAAAATTCACCCCGCTCGTCAATATCGGCGAAGAGGACCGGCGGGATAGCCCGGGTCGTGCCGGCCATAAAATCTTGGATCATTGCTCTGATCTCATCATTTGACGGCCGTCCGGTGTCTATTTTGACCCCGCTGTTTACAAACGCGCCATCTTTGGCCATGAGTTTAAGATTTATCAAGTCCGCCAGTTCTACGCCTTGTGTGCGTTTTGTTCTTGCTAATTCACTGTTGGTGATCAGCGTCGGGTAGGTCAGGCCTTGGAATTCAATCCAGACGCGATTAATATGGGCGCCTGATCGTTCGATGCCCCAATTATCACTCAATGGTTCTCTTAGTTTGTGCAGGGGAAGATAGCCAGCGTCGGCCAGCGAGCCGGGGGAGATAAGAAATCTCTGCCCTGGCGAATGATCGGGAGAGAGAAGTGTTGCTTGGTGAAGATCAAGCGGCTTTCTAAGCGCGAACCGCCTTGTGAGCTGATAGATCAGGCGGTAGTTGTTTCCCGCCGAAGTCGTGGGTGTCTTAATTCTCTCAAGCATAATAAGTATTCCCCCTCTAAGTCTTATCCGCTGATCTAGCCGAAAATTTCACCAAACTATACTTGACAATATCTGTCAACTATAATAATATTGCCCTTAAATGAAGCTTTCAACCAAGGGCAGGTACGCGGTTTCGGCCATGTTTGACCTGGCGGCTAACCGGCATGACGGACTGGTTTCAGCGGAGGAGATCTCCCGGCGGCAGGGGATATCCCTAAGTTATCTCGAGCAGTTGCTCCTTAAATTGAAACGCGCCGGCCTCGTGCATGCCAGCAAAGGTCCTGCCGGCGGCTACAAGCTGGCCAGAAAGCCCGCGCAGGTCAGCATCGGAGCGATCATTGAGGCGACCGAGGGGCCGCTCGCCTTGGCCAGCTGTATCCCTTCTGTTTCCGGCTGCTCCGATAAGGGTTGTTGTTCGACGAGAACGCTCTGGAAAAATTTAAGCCAAAAGATGTCGGCGGTGCTCGATTCGGTTTCATTGGCCGACCTCTGCGAGGATTCTAAGCGATGAAGAAAATTTATCTCGATTACGCGGCCACGACGCCGGTCGATCCCAGGGTCGTTGAGGCGATGCGGCCGTATCACTCCGAAAAGTTCGGCAACCCTTCGAGCATCCACTCATACGGCCAGGAAACGAGGGCGGCGATCGAGGCGGCCAGGGAAAAGGTCGCCCGGCTGATCGGCGCCAAGCCCGATGAGATAGTTTTTACTTCCGGCGGCACGGAAGCCGATAACGCCGCGCTGGAAGGCGTCGCTTATGCCAACGAAAAGAATGGGAACCATATCATCACCTCCGCGATCGAACACCCGGCCGTGCTGGCCTGCTGTAAGTTCTTGGAGGGGCGGGGGTTTAATGTCACCTATCTGCCGGTCGATGAGTTTGGAGTGGTGAGCCCCGAATCGGTGAAAGCGGCGATAACTGAAAAAACCATCCTTGTTTCGATCATGCACGCGAACAACGAAATTGGAACAATCCAGCCTATAGCTGAAATCTCACGAGCGATCAAACTGGCAACCGGCAACCGGCAACAGAAGATCTATTTCCACACTGACGCGGTGCAGACGGTGGGGCATATTCCGGCCAATGTCGATGAGTTGGGGGTTGATCTGCTGGCTGTTTCGGCCCATAAATTATATGGCCCCAAGGGGACGGGATTCCTTTATATCCGCAAGGGAACAAAAATGATCAGCCTGATCCACGGCGGCAGTCAGGAGCATAATCGCCGCGGCTCGACAGAGAACCTAACCGGCATC
>JAGVQF010000183.1 GCA_020051815.1 Candidatus Saganbacteria bacterium
AGCTGAAGCAGCTTTTCCAATTGTAGAAGACACCTGAATGACCGGACATGATCTTGAGTGCTTTATTCCCGCAGAAGAAAAAGGCAGACGCCTTGATCAGTTTTTGTCGTCGGTCGATAAACTAACTCTCTCGCGTTCACAAATAAAAAAGCTGATCGATGACGGCCTGATCACCGTTAATGACCGACCGACCGAACCGAGCTACAAGGTCAAAAGCGACGATCGCATCAAGGTGATAATTCCGCCGCCCAGAGCCCTGACCGTCAAACCCCAAAACATCCGTCTCGACATCGTCTACGAAGACAACGACATCATCGTCGTCAATAAACCGAAGGGGATGGTCACTCACCCCGCGCCGGGCAACTACGATGGCACGCTGGTCAACGCCCTGCTCTATCACTGCGATCACCTGGCAACTCTTGGCGCGCCGCTGCGCCCCGGCATCGTCCATCGGCTGGATAAAGACACTTCGGGCCTCATCGTCGCGGCCAAGACCGATGCCGCTTATGCATCGCTTGCCAAACAATTAAAGAGCCGGACGATGGAAAAGACTTATATCGCGCTGGTCCATGGCGTGATAAAAAATGATGAGGGCGTGATCGAGGCGCGGATCGGCCGGCATCCTGTCGAGCGCAAGAAGATGTCGGTGATTGAAAGTCGCGGGTCGCGAGTCACGAGTCAAAAGTCAAGGGAAGCATTCACTTCATACAAAGTCATAAATAGATTCTCCGCCAAAGGCGGATTCGCCTCCGGCGAAAAAGATTACACGCTCATCGAAGTGAAGATCAAAACGGGGCGCACGCATCAGATCCGCGTGCACATGAGCCACATCGGGCATCCCTTGGTCGGCGATCCAACTTACGGCGGCAAGAAGGGCGAGTTCGAGCTAAAAGGACAGCTGCTGCACGCCAAAAAGCTGGGGTTCGTTCATCCTGGGACGGGTAAGTTTGTGGAGTTCGAGACCAAGTTGCCGAAAGAGATGAAAGAAGTTATAACCATAATAGAGAGTGGGGGTAGGGAGTAGCGGGAAGTAAAACAAACTTGGACTTTTTCTTTTAGCTACATCCTCCCCTCTACCCCCTACTCCCTAGAAGATCGCGTAGCTCGTCACGATACCCAGAGCCATGGGCAGGCCGACGATGACCATGATATCGTTAAAGCTGACGCCCAGATGAAAGAAGCTGACGCCGAGGAATACCGCCAACATCGCGATCCCGGCAAGAACTGCGCCATTGAGAACAAGGTGGAAAATATTCTCCTCCTTGCTTCCATTAACCGGAAAACCGGCAACCGGCAAACTGGCAACTCTCTGCGGCTGCGGCTTATCCAATGGCTGGATTATTCTGACAACAACATCCCGGCTATTCATGTATATTCCTCACAATTAGTTATCGGCGGGCTTTACCGTAAATTTCAGTTTTTTCGGTGTGGTCATAACCCCACACTGAAGTGTGGGGAATATTTGCTATTCGTAATTCCCCATGCTTTAGTATGGGGATTCACAGTGGAATCTAGACCGAAAGATAGCCCAGCAGTTTAGTGACCAGCTTGGCGATAGTAAAATCGGAGGCGTGGTCCCCCTTGCGTGGCGCTAGCTCCACTACGTCGAAGCCAACCACGTTCTTGGTCCGGCAAACACCTTTTAGAATATCAAGAACCTCGTACCAGAACAAGCCGCCGGGTTCGGGAGTGCCGGTGGCGGGAATGACCGATGGATCAAAGACATCGACATCGATCGTGATATAAACGTTTTTGTGAAGCTGGCGGCCGATCTTTTCAACCAGCTCAAGCTTGGGTGCGAAATGTATTTTTTCGATCTGCCCGGTCTTCCGCGCCCACTCCCATTCCTCGACGGAAATGCTGCGGATACCGGCCTGCACGGCCGGGCAGATCTCGAGCACCCGGCGCATGGCACAGGCATGGCTCCTTTTTGTGCCCTGATATGAATCGCGCAGGTCGGCGTGGGCGTCAAGCTGGAGGACAGAGAGATTTTTATATTTCATGGCAAAAGCTTTGACCGCGACCGGCGTGATCGAATGCTCGCCGCCAAGGATAACCGGAATTTTTTCCGCCTTTAACAGACTCGTGACTCGCGACTCGAGACTCGTGACGCCGACCAGCTTCAAGATCTCAAGAGCACCCTTAGGGATCATCTCCCGGCCGCGCTCCTCGTCAAAATTCTCGACATAAGGGAGAGCTTTGATGATCGCCGCCGGACCCTTGCGCGTTCCCTTACCGTAGCTAACGGTCGCTTCGTGGGGACAAGGGAGGATGACAAACATTAATGGTAGATGCGGGGACGCTCAACTATCTCTCTCCGCTCTCGGTTGACCAGATCGGTCGCGCGGCGGATGTTCTTGGGGAATTCCACGCCGCGGTTTAAGAGAATGACCTCGTGATGGGTGGCATCGAAGAGTTCAAGCAATTCGCGGCGGGCATAGTCGGTATCAAAATCTTTACAGGAGAAAATATCGATGAAGGCGTGTTCCTTGTCGGGAAAAGTATGGATCGAAATATGCGATTCGGCGATCAGCACGACGCCGGAGACGCCCCAGTCCTCGGCCACTTTGCCGGTATATTTAAAAACGTAGGGCGGCATGATCTTGGTCATCCCGATCTTAGCGGGGAAAGTGTCTAGGACGCCGAAGATCATATCCATGTCGGACAGTTTTTCTTTCGGGCAGCCGTAGCAGTCGAGCATCAGGTGCGGGCCGAAACCGTATTTTATCTCGGTCGCCGTTTTCATCACAACAATAATTTTAGGCGGTTCTGTCAATTTGTCAAGGGATTGTTTTTGAGCTAAAATTGCGTCGTGGAAAATCTTGAATCCCTGCGCCGCGAGATGGTCGAGACCCAGCTGATCCCGCGCGGGATCAGGAGCGAGAAAGTCCTTGACGCTTTTCGCAAAGTCCCCCGCCATGAATTTGTTCCCGAAGACATGCGCTCCTATTCCTATGACGACGGGGCGATCCCCATCGGCGTGGGACAGACCAT
>JAGVQF010000112.1 GCA_020051815.1 Candidatus Saganbacteria bacterium
AGGGATCATTCCCGCGCTCGAATCTTCGCACGCTATCGCTTATCTGAAGAAGCTGGCGCCCAAACTCGATAAAAGCCAAACCGTGATCGTCTGCCTTTCGGGGCGGGGGGATAAAGATGTCGAATCTATCCGAGACATTTAATAAACGCAAAGCGCTGGTCACTTACATCACGGCCGGCGACCCAACGCTGGCTGTGACGGGAAAGCTGATCTACGACCTGGAGAAGGCCGGGGCGGATATTATTGAGCTCGGCATTCCCTTCTCCGATCCTCTGGCCGACGGGCCGGTCATCCAGGCCTCGCACCAGCGCGCGCTCAAAAAAAACACGGCGCTGGCCGATGTTTTTAAGCTGGTCGCCAAAGCCAGGAGAAAAACAGCCATTCCGATCTGTTTTATGCTCTCTTATAACCTCATCGTTAAGTTTGGGGAAAAGAAATTTTATAGTCAATGTGTTAAGTGCAAGGTTGATGGCGTGGTCGTGCCGGATCTGCCGCCAGAAGAGTCGCGGGTCGCGGGTCGCGAGTCACGGGTCGATCAGATCGCTTTTGTGGCGCCGACGAGCAGTGAGGCGAGGATCAAATTGTCCGTTGAGACGGCCTCGGGCTTTGTTTATTTGATCTCGGTCGCTGGCATAACCGGGAAACAAGAAGAACTGGCGTCAAATCTGGTCCGCCTGGTCGAAAAGATCAGGAAATATACCGGCCTGCCGGTCGCGATCGGCTTTGGCATCTCAACGCCGGCCCAGGCGGCGCAAATGGTGAAGATCGCCGATGGCGTCATTGTCGGCTCGGCCATCGTCGACCTGATCGGCAAAAAAAAGACTGGTGCGGCCCTAAAATTAGTGGCCTCTCTGCGCAGAGCGATCGATGCTTGAGCGGCTCAGGTACCGCTTCAACCAATTTTACTTCGGCATGTTCTCGGTTTTTGACAGCGCCGATGAGAAATTTGCCCGCGCTTCCTTGAACGATCAAGAATTTTCACTCTTTGATCAACTGCCATCATTTGAAAAGAAACACGCCGTCGTCGTCGCCCGCAAGATGCTCATTTTCTCGGTCAAAAACCAGGAACTCGACCGGCAAAAACTTATCAAGCTTGGCCTGCTCCATGATATCGGCAAGATCTTGGAGAAAAATTCCGTTTTTTCCAAGTCACTTCTGGTGGCTATACGCTTTTTGCTGCCCGGCTTTTATAACTGGCTGGCGGAGAGGGGGAAAGTCGATTACCGCTTCAAGCGTTTTTATATCCATAAGCATCATGGGGCGGTAGGGGCGGAGTTATTGGCCGGGATCGGCGAGTCTTCGGAATTTCTTTCGATCATCAAGAAACACGATCCGCGGGTTGAGCCATTCGGGCCGGAAGACCCGATCGAGTTGAAGCTTTTACAGCAGGCGGATTCTACTTACTAGGGGATAGAGGGTAGGGAGTAGAAGATAGGTAGGAGGCAGAAACGGTGGTTTTGATCCCACCCCTGACGCCGAACTCACCCACGATAAAATGAAATTTCACTGGAAAAATCACGATATATGTAGGGACACATAGGAGACGGCGCGAGGCGCGGCCGAGTTTTTCAGATAATGAGGAAAAATTGAGTTTCACAATTAGAAAACCAACCTTTACAACGGGCGGTCTAATCAGGCGCTCCGGGCAGGCAGTATACCGGAGAGGCAGTCTGCTTACCGGTGCCGCGGTTTCTGTTCTGGCGCACGCTGCCATCGGCGCGTCCTTATGTTTTTCTCCCCCAAAGTTCACCGCTAAGTCGGATAACCCTCCAACCGTTGAGGCGGCCCTGGCGCAAATGGAAAGCCCAATAATCGAAAATAACAGCGCTCAAAATATATCCAATCCTTTGTATCGCCGCTGGCTTAATGAGCTTGTCAACCGCGGCCAGACTTTTCTCGAAATCTTTAAAACAAATAAAGACGCGCCGTTTGACTATCTTGACTTCTTAATTCCCGTTGAATATTACGGCCAGAGGCTCGAAGAGAAAACCTATCTTATGCCCGAGAAAAGTTTAGACGAATTGTTGCAACTGGCGCAAAGTGATATCGAGGATTTCGGCCTTATTATGGAAAGCTCTGCCGGCCGTGATGAGAAGTTGAGAAAATTGAATGATATGGTTGAGGCCAGATCCGTCTTTGATCCCGGCGCGCAACTTATCCCCTCCCTGCTAGTGCCTGAAGGCGGGCAGAGCTGTGCGACCAGGACAAGATACAAATATGTCATCGCCTCTCTTTATGAGGCGGATTTATTGGAGGGGGACGAGCAGTTAGTAATTGCCGTATTTAAGAATCACAAAGAGCTAGGCATATTTAGCCGTGAGCGCCAAACGCTCCAGCTGACTGACGGCTCCGCCAAAACAGGGCAATGGGAAGCCGATTTATATTATCCAGCCATCTTAGTGCGGGCAGTTGTTGACAAATATGACACGTCGGCCGGCTCTTATGTGGACTTTTTGGTCGCCGCGGCAAATATTCAAGGGGCAAAGGCCAAAATGGAGATTGACGGGCCTGTTTCCCCATTACAATTCACGCCGAGACTTGACCCAAGTAATAGCTATAACAGGGTAGATGTTGTTGAGAGGCGTGAGTTGGCCAATGAGGTGATAATTTCACAGAGAAGGGCAACAGTAGAGCGACAACTATCTCGCGGCAAGCCGATTGAGCTTCGATTAATTGACGATACAACGTTTAAACAACTGATAATCGAAAACCGAAAACAAGAATCAGAGAGAGCGGAATTAAACAAACTATTTGGGAGGAACTTGGGCATTAAAGAGCTGAGGGCCTTAGAGCGCATTACTTTGGAAGCAACCCAGGTTAGTGATATCAGCTCCCTTAAGGCTCTGGTAAATCTGAAAGAGCTCAATTTATTTGGGACACAAGTTAGTGATATCAGCGCACTTCAGGGGCTGGCAAATCTAAAGAAGCTCAATTTGTACGAAACCCAAGTGAGTGATATCGGGGCACTTAAGGGTCTGGTAAATCTGGAAGAGCTCCTTTTGCCCCCCCACGTAAGTGATATCAGTGCACTGAAGGGGCTGGTAAATCTGAAAGTGCTCCTTATGTACAAAGCCCAGGTAAGCGATATCAGCGTACTGAAAGGGATGGAAAATCTGAATGGGCTCGATCTGTCCCACACCCAGGTAAGTGATATCAGTGCACTGAAGGGGCTGGTAAATCTGAAAGTGCTCCTTATGTACAAAACCCAAGTGAGTGATATCAGCGCTCTTAAGTGGCTGGTAAATCTGAGATGGCTCGATCTGTCCCGCACCCAGGTAAGTGATATCAGTGCACTGAAGGGGCTGG
>JAGVQF010000167.1 GCA_020051815.1 Candidatus Saganbacteria bacterium
GCGGCACGCTGATGCTGGTCGTGGCAACGATCGGTTTCCTCGCCAACCTCGGCGGCGCCGTCATCCTGGCCAAGGCCTCGCGGGAAAATCTCAATGTTCGCGGCGCGTTCATCCATGTCCTCTCCGACGCGGTCTCATCTGTTGGCGTCATTATCGGCGGCGTGCTTATCCAATTTTTCGGCTGGTATTACGCCGATCCGATCATCGGTATCCTGATCGCCCTTTTGATCCTGCGGGGCGCCTATAACCTGATCATGGAGTCGGCCAATGTCTTGCTTGAGGCGACGCCGAAGGGGGTCAAGCTCGACGATGTCGTGACCGCCATTTGTTCGGTCAAAGGGGTCAAAGACATTCACGATCTCCATGTCTGGTCGATTACTTCGGGCATGAATACCATCTCCGCCCACGTCCTGATCAAGGAGGGGGAGACCGTGAGAACCAATGAGATACTTGAGGCGGTCAGGGCGGTTCTCAAAACTAAATTCAATATCACGCACTCGACCTTCCAGACCGAATGCGATGATTGCTCGGATGAGCTTTTCTGCACGCTCGAGCCCCGCAAAAAGGCGCATCATCACGAGCACTGATTTCAGCTTGACAGGGCAGTCCTATCATATATAATTTGAGTAAAGAGGGGGAAATGAATATGAAAAAGATCATTGTTGCCGGTTTGTTGGCGGGTTTGCTGATTGGTTCGACCGCGGTTTTGCCGGTTATGGCGCTCACGCAGGAGGAGTCGAATATCGTCTACAGCCTGGCCCAGAGAAAATCGTATCGTCTCGGCCTGCGCGGCGGCATTATTTCCCCGACAGACAATATAAATGTTAATAAAAATTCAACATTCGATCTTGGATTGGAGTTTGACGCGAAATTGAACGAGAACTTCGATACCGGGCCTCGGTTTGGGATCATCTCCAAGGCGTTGAAGGTTGGCAGCACTGTTGATGCCAATTACACTGCCATCAAATTCGGCTTTGGCGGCCGGATCTACACCATGTACTGGGGTGAATACGGCAGTACCCACGGTTTCTTTAACTTGTATCTGGCGCTCGAAGGCGATTACTATACTGTCAGCAAAACTTCTGATATTGCGAGCCTGGCCTCCAATCCTTCGAGCTTTGCCGGGGTCGGCGGCTATGGTGGGGTGGGGGTTGAGCTGGCTTTCGGGCCCAATACCGGCGGATTTGTCGAAGCCGGCTACCAAAAGACAAGCATCAAGGATTCTTCCGGGGCTAATGAATTCCCACTTGACGGCTTTGTGGTCGCCGCGGGAGCCAGACTGGCTTTCTTTTAGGCGGGCTTAAGGCCTGGCCGGTGACAGGCAGGGAGGGGAATCGTATCTCTCTAACGCTTCGGCCAGCGGCAGAAGCGAGAGATCGACTCTGGCATAAACATCTTTCAGGTCGTTGACCCTTTCGGCGGGATCCTTTTTTGTCATATCGATCAACAGCCCACGTAATTCGTGATATAGTTCCTTGCCCATCTTTTTCTCTCGCCCTCTTTTAGGGAAGTTGAACCTCTTGTTTAATAGCGTTTGCTCCAGCGGCGGGACCGGCTCTGCCGAGGCGTGAAATCTCAACATACTTTCAGTCGAGGATGTTGGGAACGGGTAAAAACAATAAGTTAATTCAAAAAGGGTGATCGCCAGGGAATAAATATCTGAAGCTGGCGTCAGGGGGATCAGCGGGTCGGTTTTATTGCCAAAAATGATCCTGGCCTGTTCCGGCGAGCAGAAACGCGGGGTGGCGCCGAGCTTTATTTTATGGCCGTATTCGCCCCTCGGCCTGATCATGCCAAGATCAAGGATATTTATCTTTTTATCCGGTTTAAATAAAATATTGCTTGGCTTAATGTCGAGATGAACAAAGCCGCAAGTGTGCAAGGCGTGCAAGCCGCAGATCTGCAAAGTTATCCGCAAAATCTCGGCCAGAGTCAGGTGTTGGCTTTTCAATGTGTCGCCGGCGAGCAATTCCATGGCGATAAAAGGGATGTCGTCGCGGCTAAAGTACAAGCCGTAATATTCCGGCAGCAGAGGCAGTCGCTGATCGATCATATCGAAAGCGATCGCTTCGCGGTAGATGCTTGTTTTAGCGGCGTGTAAACGGTCGCATTTTTCAAGCTGGGGCAATTTGATCGCAACCAGTTTTGACGGCTCGGAAAGATCGCGGGCGTTGTAGACCGTTGAGATGCCGCCTTGGCCGGCCCAGCCGATTATTTGAAAACGATCGGCGATTATTGAGCCGGGCCCTATAAGGGAGAGGCCGTTCTCGTTTTTAGCTGCCGGCCGGCTGACCGCCCGGTTCCATAATGGGATCTCGGTATGAGCGCATAATTTGAACATCAAATAACTCCCTTATCTATTATCGTTAATAACGGCGATCAATTTCATTATGCCGCGATAAGGTTTCGTGTTATAATTTTGTTGATTTATGGCTAAAATATTAAAAAAAGAGCGGCTTAACGCGAGCGTCTCCCGCATAACTATCGAGGCTCCGCTCATTGCCGCCGCGGCCAAGCCGGGCCAGTTTGTCGTTGTTGTCCCGACCGAAAATGCCGAGCGGATCCCCCTCACGATCGCCGATTTTGATAAAACGGCCGGGACAGTTTCCATTATTTTCCAAATTGTCGGCGCGACGACGAGGGTGCTTGATTCGCTCAAAGTCGGTGCGGAGATTGCCCATCTGCTGGGCCCGCTTGGCACGCCTTCCCACGTTGAGCAGTTCGGCACGGTGGTAGTCATCGGCGGCGGGGTGGGCATAGCCGAGATCTATCCGCTGGTCAAGGCGCTGAAAAAATCAGGTAATGAAGTTATTACGATCATCGGTGCCCGCTGCAAAGATTTATTGATCTATGAAGAGGAGTTGCGGGTCGCGAGTTCAGAGTTGCGAGTCACCACCGATGATGGGACCTGCGGGCGCAAGGGCTTTGTTTCCGATGAGCTCAAGGATATTATTGCTTCGGGCAAGAAGGTCGATCTGGTGGTTGCCGTCGGGCCGGTGCCGATGATGAAGGTTTGCTGTGACGTGACCAAGCCCCACGGGATCAGGACCGTTGTTTCGCTCAACCCCCTGATGCTTGACGCGACGGGAATGTGCGGTATCTGCCGCGTGACTGTGAATGGCGAAACGAAGCTCGGCTGTGTCGACGGCCCCGAGTTTGACGGTCATCAGGTCGATTTTGCCGAGTTGACGAGTCGCTTGAAGATGTATAAGGATGTTGAGAAGAGGGCGGATGAGCATGTGTGCAGGTTGTTGGGGGTTTCATGAGCCCTCACCCGCTAACGCTTAACATTCTCACCCTCTCCCAGAGGGAGAGGGTACTTCTCTTGAGCCGCCATGTGTATCACCTTCTCCCTCTGGGAGAAGGGGGTCGGTTTGTGCCAGCGGATGAGGGCTGTAAGATATTATGATTGCAAAGAAGAAAAGATTACACATGACCGAACGCCCGGTCGCGGAGCGGATCCGCGATTTTGAGGAAGTGCCGCTTGGGCTTACCGTCGAACAGGCGATCGAAGAGGCAAAGCGCTGTATCCACTGCAAAGACCCCAAATGCGTCGCTGGCTGTCCGGTCGAGGTTGATATCCCGGGGTTTTTGAGCTTTATCGCCAAAGGCGATTTTGACGCGGCGGTCAAAAAGATCAAAGAGACGAATTCACTCCCCGCCATCTGCGGCCGCGTCTGCCCGCAGGAAGAGCAGTGCGAGCTGAAGTGCATCATCGGGCTCAAAGGCGAGCCGGTGGGGATCGGCAATTTGGAGAGGTTTGCGGCGGACCAAGAACTTCAAACTTCAAACTTCAAACTTCAAAACAAGTCCAAAATTCCAATGACCAAATCACAAAAAATCGCCATAGTTGGCAGCGGACCAGCGGGATTGACCTGCGCGGGGGACCTGGCCCAGCTCGGCTATCAGGTGACGATCTTTGAGACACTGCATGTGGCCGGCGGCGTACTCTCTTACGGCATTCCTGAGTTTCGCCTGCCCAAGAAGATCGTCAATTTGGAAATTGATTACGTCAAAAGCCTGGGCGTGGAATTTCATTCGGATGTCCTGATCGGCAACACTTTCACGATCGAAGATCTGCTTAAAGAATATCAGGCGGTCTTTATCGGTTCGGGCGCCGGCGCGCCGAAATTCATGGGTATTTCCGGCGAGAACCTTGACGGCGTCTATTCCGCCAACGAATTTCTCTTCCGCGTCAACCTGATGAAGGCCTATAAGTTCCCGGAATACCTGACGCCGGTCAAAATTGGGAAACGGGTAGCGGTTGTGGGTGGAGGGAATGTGGCCATGGACGCGGCTCGTGTATCACTTCGTCTGGGCGCTGATGAGGTTTATATCATTTACCGCCGGACGGAGAAAGAGCTGCCGGCCAGGCGGGAAGAGATCAAGCGCGCCGAGGAAGAGGGGATCGTCTTTAAATATCTGGCCCTGCCGGTTAAATATCAGGCCAACGCGCAGGGTTGGGTCAGCGAAGTCGAATGCCTTCAAATGGAGTTGGGCGAGCCGGACGCCACTGGCCGCAGACGGCCAGTGGAAATCCAAAACTCAAATTTCAAAATTCAAATAGATTCCGCCATAGTCGCGATCGGGAATTCCCCTAATCCGCTCATCCCTCTCCGAACTCCCTCACTCCGAACCGAAAAGTGGGGCGGGGTGATCGTGACCAAAGAAGGCCTGACTTCCATCCCCGGCGTCTGGGCCGGCGGCGACATCGTGCGGGGCGCCGCTACCGTCATTTCCGCCATGGGGGACGGCAAAAAGGCGGCCAGGGCGATTGACGCTTTCCTTCGCGGGTAGGATTATGTATAATTTCGTGCATGAAGATAGCCCTCGGCCAGATCAACCCGATCGTTGGAGATATCTCCGGCAATAGCGCCAAGATCATTGACTTGATAGAGAAAGCGCGGCACGAAAAGGCCGATCTTGTTGTTTTTCCCGAGCTTTGCGTGACCGGCTACCCCCCCGAAGACCTTGTCCTCAAGCCCAAATTCATCGCCGAAAACCTGGCCGCGGTCGAGCGGATCGTCAAGTCAACCAAAGACATTGCCGTTTACTTCGGTTTCGTTAATCTGGCCAAAGACAATTTGTACAACGCCGGAGCTTTCGCCGAGAACGGCAAAGCCAAAGAGGTCTATCACAAGATGAACTTGCCCAATTACGCCGTCTTTGACGAAAAAAGATATTTTAAAGAAGGAACCAAAGGTTCTGTCGTCAACTATAAGGGGACGAAGATCGGCCTCGGCATCTGCGAGGATATCTGGGTGGAGCAGGGGCCTTATAGAGAAGAAGTTAAGCGCGGCGCCGGAATAATCCTCAATATTAACGCCTCGCCTTATCATATCGGCAAGGTCAAAGAGCGCGAAGCCCTGCTCAAAGCGCGCGCGAAAAAGAACAAGGCCTTTTTTGTTTACGTCAATCTGGTCGGCGGGCAGGACGAGCTGGTCTTTGACGGCGGCAGTATGGTCATTGACCCGAAGGGGAACCTGATCGCCGCCTGCGACCAGTATCGGGAGGAATTGCTTTTTGTTGACATCGAAAAAGACCGTCTGACTGATTGGCGCTGGCTTGACGAACCGGAGGAGATATATCGGGCGCTAGTCCTCTGTGTCAGGGACTATGTCGGGAAGAACGGCTTTTCCGATGTCCTGATCGGCGTCTCGGGCGGGATCGATTCGGCGCTGACGCTCGCGATAGCGGCCGACGCTCTTGGCCGCGAGCATGTCCATGCCATCTTTATGCCCTCCGATTTCACTGCCGAGCAGAGCCGGCGCGATTCGCAAGAGCTCTGCGCCAACCTCAAAGTCGAGCTGGCCGAGATCCCGATCAAAGACATTTTTGCCCGATACCTCGATGCCTTGATGCCTCATTTTAAAGGCAAACCGGCCAACGTCGCCGAAGAGAACCTGCAGGCGCGCATCCGGGGCAACTTTCTTATGGCGCTCTCCAACAAATTCGGCTGGCTGGTCCTCTCGACCGGCAACAAGTCGGAGCTGTCGACCGGCTATTGCACCCTCTATGGCGACATGGCGGGGGGCTTTGTCGTCTTAAAAGACGTGCCCAAAACGCTCGTCTACCGCCTGTCTGATTGGCGCAACCGGGACAAAGAGGTCATTCCCAAAGCGATCATTAAAAGGCCGCCGACCGCCGAGCTCAAGCCAAACCAGCTGGATCAGGATACTCTGCCCCCTTACGAAATTCTTGATCCGATCATGCGGGCCTACGTCGAGGAGAATATGAGCGTCAAAGAGATAGTGGCCAGCGGCTTTGAGGCTAAAGTGGTTGAAAAAGTGGCCGCCCTGATCGATCATTCCGAATACAAACGCCGCCAGGCGCCGCCCGGACCGCGCATCACGGGGCGATCGTTCGGCAAGGACTGGCGAGTGCCGATCACCAATCGGTTTAATGAGTTATAGCGCCATGGAGAAAATAGCGGACAAGCTACGCCTTTATCTGCGCCTTAAATGGACGATCGTCTTGTTGATCGCTTTTTTCGTTTTAGTGGGAAAGCTCCTTGGCGTCATTAACTGGCTGGCCGTAGCGCAGAATTTCGCGGGTTTGCTTTTTGTCTCGGCGACCGGCGCCGGCCTGGCATATCTCCTCAACCGCCGGCGGGCGACCACCGCCCCGACTCATTTTTCCCTTTTTACCGATTTTCTGGCGATCCTTTTTGTTTTTTACCTTACGGGCGGGCCGGAAAACACCTGGGGCTTTATGCCGGTCATCATTGTCGTGCTGGCCGGCTATGTTTTTAATATTTGGATCGCCCTGATCTATGCTTTAATATCTTTTGGCCTGGTCTTTCTCATGTTTATGCTCGATTATTTCAACATCGTGCCGCATTACGCGGCCTACGGCATGGCTTTTCAATACTGGCGCGATTACAATTATCTCGGCGACTATCTGCTGGGCATGTTCCTGCTCTATATCATGGGGGCGGTGATCAGCGGCTATTTTAGCGAAACGGTGCGAAAGAGCGAAGCTGACCTCGAGCAAGCCCTGGCTTCGGCGGTCGCCGCGCGCGAAGAATCGGAATTGGTCGGTGATGAGCTGGCAATAAGGGTGCGCGAGCGGACAAAAGAATTGGAAGATATCAGGTCTGATCTTGAAAAAAAAGTCGAAGC
>JAGVQF010000191.1 GCA_020051815.1 Candidatus Saganbacteria bacterium
GTTTTTCCTGGCCCAGAAAGATCGGCTTGAACTGGAGCATGCCGGCCAGGGTCAAAAGCACCGTCGGATCGGAGGGGACGAGCGACGACCCCGGCAAGACCTTGTGCCCTTTGGCCTCGAAGAATTTTAGGAAATTATTCCTGATCTCAGAGCTTTTCATCAATAACCTGCCTTAATTGGTTCTGGATATCTTCGATCGGCCGGTCTTCGGTGTTAATGATCCGGACGCGGTCGGGATTATCTTTGGCGATGCGCTGATAGCTATCGCGCACGCGGCGGTGAAAATCGAGCGCTTCCCGCTCAAAGCGGTCGGCCGAGCCGTGCTGCGTGGCCCGCTTTAAGCCGGTTTCCGGCGTGACATCGAGCAGAAAGGTCAGGTCGGGGACCAGGCCTTTGGACGAGACCATATTGAGATAGCGGACCAGGTCTTCGGGCAGGCGCCGTCCCCCGATCTGGTAAGCCAGCGTTGAATCGATGAACCGGTCGGAGATAACGATCTTGCCTTCGCCCAGCGCCGGCAGGATGATCTTGCTTACGTGCTCGGAGCGGTCGGCCGCGAAGAGATAGACCTCGGTGGTCTCGTCGAGGACGCTCTCCGGCTTTAAAAGCAAAGTCCTGATCTCTTTGCCGACCTGGGTGCCGCCCGGCTCAAAGGTCAAAAGCACGCGCAGGTTCTTGCCCTCGAGATACGATTTTAACCGTTTGGAATGCGTCGATTTTCCGCAACCCTCCGGCCCTTCGAACGTTATGAACATTTAATTTCCTTTCGGTTATGGTTACGAAACCCGTATCGGTTACGTCAAGAGTCGTTCGGCCGTAACCATTGACGAACTACGATACGCGCATCGTAACCGAATAACGATGTACTATCTCGAGGCTAAACTAAAGCCCAGCATAAATTCGTTGCGCAGTGAGCGATAGGTGACCTCTAAATTATAGCAGTGTAATATAAAAAATAAAGTGTAATCTATGTCCTCGGGCAACCAGTCGTTTAGATAATATGAAGCCGCCACCCGCCCCTTCGTTTCTCCGATCTTGAACATGAGACTGCCGGCCAGCTTATCGGCCGCGCGATAGCGGTAGAGCTCGTAATTGAACGGGCTCAAGCCGTCGAAAAACAGATAATGCGTGTAACCGGTCTGCAGGGAGAGTTCTTTGGAGAAATTCTTGGTCACCTCAAGTCCCAGTGACGGTTTGACCCATTTGGCCCCGTTGGAATAATAAAGCGAGTCCCACATCAGCGAGGGAGTGATAAAGCCGGCGGCGGTTTCTGGAAGATCACTGTATAGCTTCAGCTTGCCGCCACCCCGGACCATTCTCGCATTATTTTCCTCCGCCACCCGGCCGGCTCCGAGTTCAAGATCATATTTGACCGCATTCCCAACCAATTGCCCGCCCCGCGAATAGAGCTGAAAATTCGGGGCAAAGCTGACCCGCTGGTAATTGATCCTTTCCCTCGAGGAGAGCGTCATCTCCAGCTCATACTGTCTTAATCTCGGAGCGAAAGAAAGATCAAAGGGAGCCTTTTGGGTTTCGGCTACGGTCTCGCCGAAAGAGAGGCGATGCGTGACGCCGCCGACCAGCGTGTCTTTGGAGTTCCAGCTCAACCTGACGTCGCCGTTATTGCGGTCATTAATTATATAATTAGCCGTCGCGCCCAGGCCAAGGCCCTTGTTTGAGAAATAACTTAAGGTGTACGTGCCGTTCAGCTCGCGCCGCAGGTTCCAGGCCAGGGTCTCGTTGAGGTAGTTGCCGTCTTCGCTGTTATAACCGATATCGGGGAAAGGAGTTTGCGCCCGCTCTCGCAGGTTAAAATTATAGATATAGGTCGGCATGGGCACCACCGGGACGTTGCCCAGCCAGAAATAGCCCCAGTAAGCCACCAGCCAGCGCTCTTTGGGATAAAGGATCAGGTCGCCCGCCGTCACCCGGTAATGCGGGCCGCCCAGATCGCAGGTGGTGAAATAAGCATTGGAGATCTGGAACTTTTCGTCATTAAAATTGATTTTGGCGCCGCCGAGGCTGACTTCCTGATATAAAAAACTGACATTGCCGGCGACGCCCTGCCTGGCTTTGATGTCATAATCGAGTTCCTCGCCTTCGAATGTGGTCCCGGCGTAGAGAAAAATAAAGCCCTGGTCGGCATGGAAAGTTTCGGCCGAAGTGTTGTAGATGAGGTGGCTGCCGCGCAGGCGGATGTCCCGATAGTTAACTTCAACAGAACCGGCCGCCTCAACGCGGTTCTTGGCCCTGTCAAATGAGACCTTATCCGCGTCGATCGTCAGGTCTTTGATTTGGGCGAATAGTGGAAAAGCTAAAGCGATTGTGATGAGACAGGCGCTAAGTGACTTCTTCATAGCGCGTTTCTTTACTGCAGAATTTCGCGATCTCTTTGCGGAAGACCAATTCAACCGTGCCGATGGGGCCGTTCCGTTGCTTCGCGATAATGATCTCGGCGATATTGCCGCGGTCGGACTGCGGATTGTAATAATCCTCGCGATGGATGAACATGACGAGATCCGCCGTCTGCTCGATCTCCCCCGATTCGCGCAGGTCGGAAAGCCGCGGGATCCGGTCCGGCCTCTGCTCGACTGCGCGGGAGAGCTGGGAGAGCGCGATGACCGGCACATCAAGCTCCCTGGCCAGGGTTTTGAGCGAGCGGGCGATGTCGGATATCTCCTGAACACGGTTCTCTATCCGGTTCCGGCCCCGCATCAACTGCAGATAATCGACGATGACAAGGCCCAGCCCTCTTTCTATCTTCAGGCGCCTGGCCTTGGCCCTGATCTCGGTCGCGGTGATCGAAGCCGAGTCATCGATATAGAGCGGCGCTTCCGAGAGTTTGCCAAGCGCACGCGTCAGCTTTTTCCAACCGGTGTCCGATAAGCTGGCTGTCTTTAAGCGCTGGGCGTCAACCTCGGCTTCTGAACATAACATTCTTTGAGCTAATTGTTCCTTGCTCATCTCAAGAGAAAAGATAGCCACCGGGATATTGTGCTTGATCGAGACCAGCTGGGCGATGTTGAGGGCCAAAGCGGTTTTCCCGACCGAGGGACGCGCCGCGATGATGATGAGATCGGCGTTTTGGAAGCCGGCGGTCAGCTGGTCAAGATCGGGATAGCCGGATGGGGTGCCGGTGATCGCTTCTTTTTTCCCATAGAGCTGGTCGATCTTATCGAGCACTCGTTTAATGACCGAATCGATCTTGTGGAAGCCCTCGCGGCTTCTTTTGAGCGCGATATCAAAGATATTCTTTTCCGCGTCGTCGAGCACCTGGTTAACATCCTCGGGCTCTGAATAAGCGGCAGAAACGATCTGGGTGCCCGACTCGATCAGCCGCCGCAGGACATACTTCTCTTCGACGATCTTGGCGTAGTGCTCGACATTGGCGGAAGTCGGCACAGAGTTGATAAGATCGGCCACATAGACCGCGCCGCCGACGGCATCGAGCTTGCCCGACTTGCGCAGCGCCTCCGTCACGGTCACGAGATCGACCGGCTCGCCCCGGTCAAAGAGGTCGAGGATCGATTCGTAGATAAAGCGATGGGCGTTGCGATAGAAGGCCTCGGGGCTCAACAGCTCGATCACCCGCACAACGGCGTTCTTGTCGAGCAGCATGGAGCCGATCACTGATTGTTCGGCGGCTAAATTCTGCGGGGGTAGCTTGTCGTCAGCCATAGTTTGTTAATTCTACCTTTTTTTGAGGCCTCCTTCAAGGCAGAGCTACTGCCCGAACCCCGGATACTTGGGCGGTTTGTATCGCCCCGACCAGATCGTGATGAACAAATAAACGATGACCAGGATCAAAAGGACAAAGACGCCCTGCGAAAAGCTCATAAGATCTTTTTCAAATACCGGCCCGTATAGCTGTGGTGATTTTTGGCGACTTCTTCCGGAGTGCCGGCGGCGACAACCCTGCCCCCCTCATCCCCGCCCTCCGGCCCCAGGTCAATAATATGGTCGGCTGTTTTGATGACATCAAGGTTATGCTCGATGACGATGACCGAGTTGCCGGTCGAAACCAGACGGTGCAGGACGGATAAGAGTTTGTGTATATCGTCGAAATGAAGGCCGGTCGTCGGCTCATCCAA
>JAGVQF010000118.1 GCA_020051815.1 Candidatus Saganbacteria bacterium
CTTACTAAACACTCGGCCTCGTAAACGACTTGAAGGGCTAACGCCTTATGAGGTATTCTTTAAGGAGACTGGTGTTGCATTAAAATGTTGAATTCAGCGGGCAGTATTTTGTCTTATTGCCCGAAGTATGGAAACATATTGTCAAAGGGCACCCCGAAGTTGAAAAATATTTAAGTAAAATTGGTGAGACATTGGCCAGGCCGGCGATCATTTGCCGGAGCAGGAAGAACGAGCAGAGGCATCTCTATTATCGTTTTCTTCGAGCCAAATTGTTTTTTGTTGTTGTGGCCGACGCGGCAAAAAACATTATAATAACGAGCTATATTTCTGATAGAATTAAGGAGGGGGATGTTTTATGGCGCGAAAAAAGATGAGTTTTTCTTATGATAAGAAGGCGGATGTGTTGTATCTGTCGGTCGGGAAGCCCAAGAAATCAATCAGCCGTGAGGTCGAAGACGGAGTGCTTTTACGTTTTGATTCAAAGAGCAAGGAAATTACGGGTTTGACGATTATGGATTTTGAAAGCCGTTTCCAGAAAGCGAAGCCGCGCACGATTGACGTCTCTTTGGACGCGCATCTTCAGTCGGCTTAATATTGAGGAGATTTTTATGACTAATTTAGGAACTTCGACAGGCTCAGTTCTGGGCAAAGTTTTAACCGCGATGGTGACTCCATTCAAGGCCGACTTGTCCGTCGACTGGAAGAGGGCGGAGGAGCTGGCGGATTTTCTGGTGAAAAATGGCTCGGACGGACTTGTTCTCCACGGTACGACCGGCGAGTCGCCGACGCTGACCCATGACGAGGAATACGAGCTTTATAAAGTTGTCAAAAAAGCGCTTAGCGGACGATGTAAAATCGTTGCCGGCACCGGCTCGAACTCTACCGAAACGACGATCAAATCGACCAAACGGGCGGAGGAGATCGGCGTCGACGGCGTGATGGTCGTTGTCCCTTACTACAACAAACCGTCGCAGGAAGGGCTCTACCAGCACTTCAAAGCGGTGGCGGAGAACACCAGCCTGCCGATCATTATTTACAACATCCCCGGCCGGACCGGGATCAACATGACGCCGGAGACGACGGCGCGCATCTCCGCTCTCAAAAACATCATCGGTTTAAAAGACGCGGCGGGGAGCCTTGACCAGACCTCGGCGACGAGACAGCTCTGCCCGAAAGACTTCACGATCTGGAGCGGCGACGACTCGCTGACGCTCCCCATGATGTCGGTGGGGGCGGTCGGCATTATTTCGGTCGCTTCCCACATTGTCGGCAAAGAGATCGCCCAGATGGTGGCGGCCTATCAGGCCGGCGACACCAAAAAAGCGCAGGAGATACATCTCAAACTTTTGCCGATCTTTAAAGTGCTATTTATCACATCAAACCCGTCGCCGGTCAAATACGCGCTCGAGCTGATCGGCCAGCCGGTTGGCAAACCGCGTTTGCCTCTCGTTGAGCCGAGTAGCGGCGAAAAAGAGCGAATTCGAAAAGTATTAAAGGATATGGGCCTTGTCTAAGGCCAGATGGAAACCGCGACGTTCAGTCGCAGGTTTCCTTGTTTCTTTCCTGCTCGTATCGTCAGCTTTTGCCTTCTCCTTCGCCGTCTTTGGCGATAACCGCGATGGGGACGAGACGTTTAAACTGCTCATCAGTAAACTTAGCCGCGAGAAGGAGATTGTCTTTGCCGTCAATACCGGCGATTTTGCCTCGAACGGCAGCGAAGAGAAATATCTCGCCTATAAAAAGATGGTCTCAAAGCTGAAAGCGCCGGTCTATAACGTGCTGGGCAATCACGACGGGGTGCGCGGCGGCTTGAAGCGTTTTCAAAAATACTTTGGCCCTTTTTATTATTCCTTTGATTACGAAAACTCGCATTTTGTTGTTTTGAACAATGCCTTTAAAGAAAGCTTCGACAGCGCGCAGTTTAACTGGCTAAAAAAAGACCTGGCGGGAACAAAAGCAAGACACAAATTCGTTTTTATGCACAAGCCGGTCTTTGACCCGTCGGCAATTTATCCGGGCTACATTATGTCCGGCCGGGCGGTGACCGAGGAGCTGGAGAAGTTGTTTGAAAAGAACAAAGTCGACTATGTCTTTGCCGGGCACATCCATGGCTACGCGAAGGCCGAGCGGGAAGGGGTGACCTATGTCGTGACCGGCGGGGGCGGGGCGCCGCTCTATCTGCCGCCCGAATTCGGCGGCTTCTACCACTATGTTATAATATCGGTCGAGAAGGACCGGGTGAGCGATCGGGTCGTGAGAGTCTATGATTAAGAGCAAACCAAAAGCCAGGAAATCAACCGTCGCTATTTCGGAGCGTAACCGTGTCGCCCTCGCGTACCTTGAGCTTGCCAGCGACAAGGTCTTCCAGAAGCTGTCCGAAGAAGATAAGGTCAGGATCATCAAGGAGGCCCAGGCGATCGGTGTTGAGGCGGCCGGCTGGGTCAGGACGGAATACTCAACCGACGACCCGCGCAAGATCGCCGTCAAGATGGGCCTGCGGGTCTTTGGCGAGGACAAGCAGTCGGGCGGCACCAGCGAATACCGGCGCGAAACGAAAGAGATCGTTATCTCCCGCAAATTCCACGAAAAGCTCCTGCGCGAGGTGCAGTCGGCCGAGCTCTCCGAGCGCCTGCTCAAGCTGGTCGTTGCCCAGCAATTGTTCCATCACATTGAAGCCGAGCGGATCGGCGAGGTCTACAAGCGTTTCAAGTTCCCCGTCTGGCGCCTCGGCTCTTACGTCAGAGAAAAAACCATTAGTGGCTTAAGCGATGTGGCGGCGCAGGCCTTTACCCAGACCTTGCTCGGTTTGGACATCTCGCCCCAGGTTTTTGACTATTTAGTCCTCTCCCGAAATTTGCTATAATGTAACACATCACGGGATATAAACGTGATGCTCATTTCGCGGATAAGAGGAAACAAATAAATGCCAACCGACTTGCATATTCATAGCAATCTTTCCGACGGTACAGAAACGCCCGAAGAGCTTGTCAAGCTGGCGCAGGCGGTGGGGCTCAAGACTATAGCCCTGACCGACCACGATAATATTGATGGCATTGAAGTCGCGATGGTATCGGGTAAGGGGTATGGGGTAGAAGTCATTCCCGGCATTGAATTTACGACGGAAAACCCGCGGGCCGAAGTCCATATCCTGGGTTATTTTTTTGACCATCACGACTCGGAGTTGTTGGCGATTCTCGGCAAGATCCAAGAGGGGCGGGTTGACCGGATCTACAAGATAGTCGAAAAGCTGAAAGAGCAGGGCGTTGAGATCGCGGCGGACGAGATCTTTGCCATTTCCGGGAAGAAGTCGCCCGGACGCCCGCACGTGGCGAGGGTCCTGATCGCTAAAGGCCTGGTTACTAATTTTAAAGAGGCCTTCAGCCGCTATCTCGATTTTCGGGCGCCGGCCTACGTGCCGCATTACCGGCTGCTGCCGGCCGAGGCGGTGGAGCTGATCAAAAAGTCGGGGGGCATCCCGGTCTTTGCCCATCCGGTGATCTCAAATTGCGACGATCTCATTCCTGATCTGATGGCGGCCGGCCTGCGCGGTCTCGAAATTTATTATCCCGGTTATTACGCCGACCAGATCGAGCATTATCTGGCCCTGGCCAAAAAGCACGGATTGTTGGTGACGGGCGGTTCGGATTATCACGGTAGTAACTCGGGGCGCGAATTGAAACTGGGCGAGCACACGATCCCTGACGAACTGGTGGATAAATTAAGAAATGAACACATACGCGGAAATTAGTTTAGAAGCGATCAAGCACAATATCGCCGCCATAAAAAAGTTCCTGGCTCAAGGGGTGCGTTTTATGGCGGTCGTCAAGGCCAATGCTTACGGCCATGGCGCGGTCGCGGTGGCCCGGGCGGCGGGGGAAGCGGGCGCCGATTATCTGGGGGTCGCCAATCTTAAAGAAGCGCTTGAGTTGCGCGAAGCGGGGATCCTTTCTCCCATCCTCATCCTGACCGAATCGCCAACATCAGTGGCTGACGAAGTCATTCAGCACGGCCTGACCCAGACGATCTATTCGTTTTCCGAGGCCAAAGCGCTTTCCGATGAAGCGCAAAAAAGACATAAGCCCGCTCGCATCCACGTCAAGATCGACACCGGCATGGGCCGCGTCGGCATTGCCCCGTCGGATGCGATCGCATTCATGACCAAGGTTTCGTCCCTGCCGGGACTCGAGCTTGAAGGGGTTTTTACCCACTTTGCCAAGGCGGAAGACCCGGAAGACAATTTTACCAAAGAGCAGTTCGAGAAATTCCGGCAGATCATAACTCGCGTGCCGCAGGTGCCGCTCAAGCACTCGGCCAACTCGGCGGCGGCGCTTTTCCACAAAGAAACCCATCTCGACATGGTCAGGGTCGGTCTCATGATCTACGGCCTCTATCCGCAGAACGCGCGGCGCCTGATCGAGCTCAAACCGGCGCTTTCGTTCAAGAGCCGGGTCACTTATCTCAAGCGCGTGCCGGCGGGTACGCCGCTCTCCTATGGCAGTACTTTTGTTACCCCGGCGGAAACATCGATCGCCACGATCCCGGTCGGCTACGCCGACGGCTACAGCCGGCGCCTCTCCGATCGCGGGCAGGTCGTCATCCGCGGCAAGCGGTTCCCGGTCGTCGGCCGCGTGACGATGGACCTGACGCTAATTAACGTCGGTGATTCAAAGGTGGAAGTCGGCGACGAGGTTGCCCTGATCGGCGAGCAGAACGGGCAGGGGATCTCGGCCGATGAGATAGCTTCCTTGGAAGACACAATTTCTTACGAAGTCGTTTGCAGTATCGGAAAAAGAGTGCCGAGGGTTTATAAATGAGTTACGTTTCATTATATCGAAAATACCGCTCGCAAAACTTTGACGACCTTGTCGGCCAAACTGTAATCGTTCAAACTTTAAAGAACGCGATCAAGAGCAATCGGCTGGCTCACGCCTATCTCTTCTCTGGGCCCAGAGGCACGGGAAAAACCTCGACCGCCCGTATTTTAGCCAAGGCGCTCAATTGTAATGATGGGCCGACGCCCGCTCCCTGCGGCCAGTGCGATAATTGTGAAAAGATCCGGACCGGACACTCGGTCGACGTGATCGAGATCGACGCGGCTTCTAATCGCGGCATC
>JAGVQF010000179.1 GCA_020051815.1 Candidatus Saganbacteria bacterium
ACAGGGTGGAAAGTTCGCGGTCAGCTACTTGTGCGAGCAGAGCGGCGGCGCGCTCGAATCTTTCGACTGGCTGGTCGATGTCGACACCCGGCGGATCCAGCCGCGCAACGAAAACGCCCGGGTGCTCATGAGTCGATGGTAGTCCTTCGTCATGGCGTTCGCCGTGATTTCGGGCTATGTAGGTACTGCCGACGTAGCTCAGCTGGTAGAGCAACGCATTCGTAATGCGTGGGTCGCCGGTTCGATTCCGGCCGTCGGCTAAAATCTTATTATGGGCATAACTAAAGACAAAGGGAATCTCGCCGAAGCTAAAGTTGCCGCCTTTCTTATACAAAGTGGTTTTCATGTTCTTATCCCCTGGGGCGAGAACCATCGCTATGATCTTGTTGCCGAGAAGGGTGGTTTATTTACCAGGATCCAGGTTAAATTTGTTTCCCCCAAGAGTGGTCGCCTGCAAGTCCCACTGAGAAGCGCAAATAACTGGAAAGTTGTAAAATATGATAAAGACCAAATTGATCCGATCGCGGTCTTTAATCCGGAAAACGAAAATATTTATTTTGTCCCTTTAGAGAAATTTAAGAATACTGCGACGATCAATCTCCGGCTCATAAATTCAAAAAACAATCAAAAGAAGAACTTGGTATTGGCTAAAGATTTTGAAAATCGGATAGTTTTGCCGGCGTAGCTCAGTTGGTAGAGCAATGGTTTTGTAAACCATAGGTCGTGGGTTCGATCCCCTCCGCCGGCTTATCAAATTAATAATAATGAAAAACAAACAATTGCCGATCTTTTTATTCTACGGCGAAGAAGATTTTCTGATCGACGAGAAGATCAAGGAATTTAGATCCAGGTTTTCCGCTCATGAACTGCTTGACGGCGAAAAATTATCCCTGACGGCTCTTTCCGATTCTCTTTGCGGCGGCTCGCTTTTTGCCGCCGATAAACTGGTTGTCCTCCGGGAAGCGAAGATCGACGATCAGGCGGCGGTGATCGCCCTCCTGCAAAACCTTTCCGACGGGACCAGCGTGGTCTTTGCCGCCTCGAGCGCCGACAAACGGACAAAATTATATAAATGGATCGCGGAGCACGGCGAAATCTTTGAGTTCAAGACCTTCGCGCCGTGGGAGCAAGACGAGCTGGCGCGCTGGATCGCAGTGAAGGTGAAGGCGAGGGGCAAAAGCATTTCACGCGAAGCCGGCTTTCGCCTGCAGGAGATCTGCGGCAGTAATCTGCGCCTGCTTGACGGCGAGATCGAAAAGATCGTGACTTTTATCGGAGAGAGAGCGGAGATCACGGAAGGCGATGTTGAAGGCCTGGCCGCGGCCGGGGAAACCAGCGCTTTTGCCCTGATGGATGCCCTGCGCGGCAAAGATCTCCGGAAATCCCTTTCGCTTTTTCAGGCGCTTATGAGGGATAAGGCGGATGTTTTTTCGCTGCTGGGGCTTTTGGCCTCGCAATACCGGCTGATGCTTCAGATCAAGTCTGTCGCCGACCGGGAAAAAGACCCGAACCGGCTCGCCCGGCTGGTCGGCGGCAATCCTTATTATGTCAGGAAATGCGCGGCGGGTATCAGCCGTTTTACGCTCGCCGAATTGCGGCAGGCCCTGGCCGCTATCCTGGCAGCGGGGCTTAAATTCAAGACGGGGGAGAACCAGCCGGTCAACTTTGAGTTATTGCTTTCCGATCTCTGCCCGGCCGGCGGGCCGGCCGCGGCTTAAACAATGGAATCGGCCAAAAGGATCCGCCTGCTCTTCAGTCTTTTTCTGCTGCTCATTTTGATGATTGTGGCGCGCTTGTTTTTTTTACAGATCGTCCAGCACGCTTTTTTTCAGGCCAGATCGCTTGACCAGAGGAAGCGCATTATCAATTTATCGGCTAACCGCGGCGACATTTTTGACCGCAACGGAGAGATACTGGCGACCTCGATCGATACCTATTCGGTCTTTACGCAGGCGCACGGCTTCGCCTGGCTGGCCCGCAAACTGCCGCCGGCCGGGGCACAAAAGCTAAAAGCGCAGGACCCGAAAAATTATATCGTCTTAAAAGAAAAGAAACGGCTTTATCCGAACGGGAAAACAGCCGCGCAGACGATCGGTTTTGCCGGTTCCGATAACCAGGGGCTCTCGGGCGTCGAGCTCGCGCTTGATAAATATTTGAAAGGCAAGGCGGGCCAGGTGGTGACCGAGGGCGATCCTGGCGGGCGTGAGCTCTACGGCGCCGTCCGGGAGATCGACCCCAGCGAAGACGGCATGGACGTGACACTGACGATCGATAAGAACATCCAGTATGTCGCCGAGCGGGAGATCGAGGAGCAGATCAGGCAGTCGCAGGCCATCTCCGGCATGCTGATCGTGATGAACGCTAAGAACGGCGAGATCCTGGCGCTGGCCAGCAAGCCTGATTTCGATCCGAATGACTATAAGAAAGCGGCGCCGAGCCTCTGGCACTCGCGGTGCCTTGATCCCTACGAGCCGGGCTCGACTTTTAAGCTGATCACGACGGCCGCCGGCCTGGAAGAAAATGTCATTGCGCTCGATTCAAAATTAAAAGCGCTCGATCAGCTTGAGATCGGCGGACGGGTCATCGAGAATTCGCATAAGATCGACTGGCCTGGCCCGTCGATCAGCCTGTCCATGATGCTCGAGCAGTCGATCAACACCGGCGCGGCCCAGGTCGGTCTCAAGCTGGGGCCGCAAAGATTTTATGAGAGTATTAAGAAGTTCGGTTTCGGCGAGCGGACCGGTTTCGGCCTCGACGGCGAATCGTCCGGTATCGTCCGGCATTGGCAGAGATGGTACAAGCCGGATATCGCCATGATCACCTTCGGCCAGAGCATCGCCGTGACCCCGCTGCAGCTGATGTCCGCCGTTTCCGCTTTCGCCAATCACGGCAATATGGCCGCGCCGACGCTGATCAAGAAGATCGAAAGCCGTGACGGCAAGTTCGTCAAGGTCTTTGGCGGCGAGACACGCGGCCAGGCGGTCTCGGACAAAACGGCCGCGGAGATGAAAACGCTCATGCGCAATGTCGTCCTGTATGGCTCGGGCCGGCGCGCGCAGATGAAGTGGTTTGACGTGGGAGGCAAGACCGGTACGGCGCAAAAGAGCGTGCCGGGCGGCCGCGGCTATATGAAAGGCCACTATATCGCCTCGTTCATCGGGCTGGCGCCTTTAAAAGACCCGGAGATAGTCGTGCTGGTCATCGTGGACGATCCGAAGGGCTCGATCTGGGGCGAGAGCGTCTGCGGCCCGGTCTTTAAACGTGTCGTTGAATATTCGTTGCGATATTTGAACGTTAAACCCGACACTGATATAATGACAAATGTCCAATGACAAATGACAAATTAAGGATCTTATCCGGAATTCAACCAACGGGCAGGCTGCATCTGGGCAACCTGATCGGCGCCGTCGAGAATTGGGTCGAACTTCAGAAAGAACATGATTGTTATTTCTTTATTGCCGATTATCACGCCTTGACGACCTCTTACGCCGACACCAAAAATTTAAAGGACGACATCAGACAGGTCGCGATCGACCTGCTCGCGGCGGGCGTGGCGCCGGAAAAAGCGGTGCTCTTCAAACAATCGGATGTGCCCGAGCACGCCGAGCTCCATTTGCTCCTCTCGATGCTGACCCCGCTCTCCTGGCTGGAGCGGGTGCCGTCCTACAAGAGCAAAATCGAAGAGCTGAAAGAAAAAGACCTCGGCACATACGGCTTTCTCGGCTATCCTGTCCTCCAGGCGGCCGATATCCTGATCTACAAGGCGCGGGAGGTGCCGGTGGGCGAGGACCAGCTGCCGCATCTTGAACTGACCCGCGAGATCGCCCGGCGTTTCAACAATCTTTATCAGGATATCTTTCCCGAGCCGAAGGCGGCCCTGACGCGCTTTCCTCTACTGCCCGGCACCGACGGCCGCAAGATGAGCAAGTCGTACCAGAACACGATCGCGATCTCCGATCCGCCCGAGGTTGTGGGCAAAAAGGTCGGCGTCATGGTGACCGATCCGGCGCGCGTGAGAAGGCAAGACCCGGGCCATCCCGACGTCTGCCCTGTCTATCAGTATTACAAGATCTTTGCGGCCAAGCGGCAGGAGACGGTAGCGAAGGAATGCCGCGCCGCCGCGCGCGGTTGTGTTGAATGCAAAAAAGAGCTGGCCCAAATATTAAATGAATATCTGGCGCCGATCCACGCGGCCAGGATCGAGCTGGAGAAAGAACCAAAACTGCTCGAAAATATCTTGAAGAACGGCGCGCAGCGGGCGCGCCTGGTCGCCGCCGCGACTTTGGCAGAAGCCAAACAGGCGATAGGGTTAGCATGAGCACAACTTACCAGGTCAAGGTCGAGGTCTTTGAAGGGCCGTTCGATCTTCTGCTCAAAGCCATCGATGAAGGCAAGATCGAGATCCACCGCGTCTGCCTCGCGCAGATCACGGCCGCTTATATTGAATACTGGCGGGCACAAAGCCCGGCGCTCTTGACGGCTTCGGATTTTATCTTTATGGCCGCTTGTCTTATCGAGCTCAAATCAAAGGGGCTGCTGCCGGCCAGGGCAGAGATCGTTCTGCAGGCGGAGGAGTTGGCGATCGAAGCATCGCTGGTGGCCCATATCCAAGAATACCAGGCTTATAAAAAAGTGGCGCAGGACCTCAAACAGCGCAAGGCGATATTTGACCGCATCTACGGCCGCCACGAAGGTGAAAAAGTCGAGGGCGAGATCGAACTAAAAGATGTCTCCTTGCGCGACCTGGTCACGGCCTTCCAGAAAGTTTACAAAGAAGCGGCGGAGCGTGAGAAGATCGTCGATATCAAGGCCGAGGAGATCACGCTTGAGGACCGCATCATCGAGATCAAGCGCCTCATCGCCGGCCGCGGCGACGGCTTGCCTTTTGAAGACCTTTTCCTGCGCAAGACACGCCTAGAGGTCGTGGTCACATTCCTCGCCATACTTGAGCTGGCCAAACAGAGCAGTATAAGTATCCGCCAGGGGCGGCGTTTCGGTTCGATCCTAATTTTTGGAGTGGGGGTTTTGGGCAATGGAAACAGCGAGAATCAAGAGCATACTTGAGTCGATCCTCTTTGTCGCGCGCAAGCCAATGCCGCTTGACGAGCTGGCTGCGGCGACCGAATTGCCGAGTGAAGCCATTTTTACCGTGCTGGAAGAGATCGTGGCGCAATCGCAAAACTGGGGCATCACAGTGGTCAAGGTGGCCGGCGGCTACCTGATGGGGACGAACCCGGGCAATGTTGACTATGTTGAGAAGATCCTGCACCCGAAAGAAGAGACGCGCCTGTCGCCGCAAGCTCTTGAGACGCTGGCCATTATCGCTTATAAACAGCCGGTGACGCGCCTTGAGATCGAGCGACTGCGCGGGGTTGATTCGGGCTGGGTGATCGAGAGTTTGGCGGCCAAGAAACTGGTGCGCGAAGTGGGGCGCAGTGAAGCGGTCGGCCGGCCATATTTATACGCTACTTCCGAGAATTTTCTCCGCCATTTTGGCATCGAGAACGTTAACTCACTGCCGCCACTGCCGGCTTCTGAAACTGAGCAGGAAACCGTGTTCAAGTCGGCGCTGCAGGAAACCGCTTCTTAGTGGAATGCCGCCCAGGTAGCGGCGCCGGCCGCTCCGCCGCTGGTACAGCCATAAAATTTGCTGTCGGACGAACAAAAGACCACTTCCGCGGTTGAGCCGGCCACGTCGGCGTTCATGCTGGCGGCGAAGGTGACTGTCCGGACGATCAGCCGGCCGGTGTGAGTAATGGTATCGGTCGAAACATCTCCCAGGGTTGAATTGCCGCTGACGGTTAAATTTGTGTCAATCGTCAAACTGTCAGGGGTTCTTAAGACGTCCGTCCCGTTCTCATATAAGTCAACCGTCGTCCCAAGCCGGAAAGTGTTTGTTGAGTCGTCGCAACTTGGTAATTTGAATTGACCACCCGGCATTATCGTAAGATGTGTTCCAACGCCTTGTTCGCTAAGATCGAATGTGTTTGTTGAGTTTGTCCTGCCATGAAGCCATTTTAGTGTCCCATTTGCTATATAGCGAATGGCGGTATTACTCGATGACGAGTTAATATCAATGACAGTAGGCGCGCCTGTTTTTGAAACAGTAAGATTTGCGCCATCTATAAAAAGACTTTGAACACCGCCAATCCAAGCGGTTTGATATAGGCTTGAGTTCGCGCCGATTAAGGCCGAGGTCGCGGCGCTGGTTGCCGCCGGCAACAATAATCGGCCGCCGGTTAAGTTGGCCCCGGCCGCCATTGTTAAAACACCCGTCAGCGTATCGCCGGCTTTGAGGACGTAAGTTCCGGTTGGAGCATCAGCTCCTGTAGCACCCGTTGCTCCGGTAGCGCCAGTTGCTCCGGCGCTTCCGGTCGGCCCGGCCACTGTTGAATCTGTACCAGTTGCGCCGGTCGCACCTGTGGCGCCATTAGTTCCCGCCGTACCAGTTGCGCCGGTCGCACCTGTGG